>JBBIRG010000110.1:0-3498 GCA_037441945.1 Bacteroidota bacterium
AGATTTACGGCAGAAAACTTGAAAAGGCACTTTCATTGTGGTAAAATGAATTAGTCCAACAACCAACCACCACAACCAAGCGCCTATGAAAGAAGTTAATAGCGTAACAAACAAGCGACCTGACAAATGAATGGAAGAAAATAGGAGTTTATTATACATTCTACGGAAAATGAATGTAAAGGAATTTCTATGATTATTGAAATTAGTATTTCCTAATCTGGACAAGCCAGAACCAAAATGGGAAATAAAACCAACATAGTTGAACTTGAACTTATTCTTTACAAACGCTTTATGATAAAGGCTTTGCGCTGTTGATAAAAAATATTCTGCCACAAAAAACACGAATTTCACTTGTAAGGTACTATTATATTGCGACACGCATAGGCGCGGCGATATGGATCGCGGATATTGTATGGGTGGCATATAGGGGCATACAGAATAAGAAACAAAAGCAGTTCGTATCGGAAAGCGGATTTAAACTGAATTACTGCGATTGACAAATACAGATAGGATATGTAATCGATTTGTCTAATTTTTAAAATTTGGCGAATCTATCGTTTAACAATCGCATAAAGGATCCAAAGCCATGAATAAATAAAATAACAATCGTCATGCTATTATCATTCATATTAGTAACTTGCGAGGATTATGATTTAAAACGAAGCAATCCGCTGGAAAATAGTACCAGTACAGTCACCGACATAGACGGCAATGTTTATAAAACCATCAAAATTGGCACGCAGACATGGATGGTAGAAAATCTGAAAACCACCCGCTACCGAAACGGCACGGCTATAACAAATGTAACCGATAGTACGGTATGGAGTAATTTAACGACCGGAGCCTATTGCGATTACAATAATACCCCAGGTAATTCAACTACCTACGGACGATTGTATAATTGGTACGCTGTGAGTAACAGTAATAATATTGCCCCCACTGGCTGGCTTGTACCGACAGATAAAGATTGGAAAAATTTAGAAATGTATCTGGGAATGACACAACAGCAAGCCGATGCGACTGGGTGGGCGAGAGGCATTGATGAAGGAAATAAGTTAAAAGAATCTGGCAATTCTCATTGGGCAAATCCTAGTGCTGGGACAAACTCAAGCGGCTTTACAGCGCTTCCAGGCGGTTACCGTGATTACGATGGTTCATTCGATTATGTTGGCTACAACGGTTACTGGTGGTCGTCCTCGGAGTACAACGCAGCAAACGCGTGGTTCCGCAGCATGAACAACCAAATCGCCAGCGCCTACCGTGGCTACGACAATAAAAGAAGTACGGTTTCAGTATTCGCTGTGTGAAGGATGATATTGCGCCACCTACTTTGACAGTTACCTCTCCGAATGGCGATGAGAATTGGACGGTCGCTTCCAGCCATTTTCGTTCCGCGCTGCCGGGCAGATAAGAAAAAACCGGCTCGTTAACGGGCACGTTAAAATTATAAATAGCGTTATTCATGGTATGTTTTCCTTTTTCGTTTTTAAATGTTATTTAAACGAAAAAAAAAAGAAACAAGTCCGGATTTTTAACAAACGAAATCGGAAAATATTTTCAACAATAATTTTCGATGATTTTTTTATGCTAGGGCTGAAACCTGAATTTTTCAAAAATATCGGTTTTTATCTTCCACATTTCATCCGAGGCGGTCGAAGGATAAATCACCGAAAAATCATCGTCCATTCCGGTTTCGGCAAGAATAAACATGGCGAATGATCCAGTTACATATTCCGGAAACGGAATTATTTTGCCGATGAGTTCCTGCTTTTCAATTTCATACGCTACGATCGCGCGGTTCTCGTCGTCGTTTCTTCCGATAAACAGCGCGTCCCTTTTTCCCTTTTTCCGCAGATGGCTTATTTTATGTTTATCCGGCAATCCGTTTATAAGATTTTCAATATGTGAATTATTAGCCCGTATCACCGCCATTTCGCGATTGGAAAACCGGGGCGCAAGCCGGAATTCAAACCGGCTCTGAATAAGCCGGCCGTGTTTTTTCACATGGTCTTCGTATTCTTTTTTGGACAGGGTATTGACTGGCGCGTTGATACGGTTGGTTGAAAGAAGATAAACCGGTTCACAGCGAATGACCGTCAGTGTGTCGCCGTTGACGACGGCCTCCCATTTTTCGGGCAACTCAAGGCGGAGTGAGGCCAGCATGGCGGGAATGTTTGGATCGTCCGGAGCGATCTGATCTTCCGACCAGGTTGCCTGACGAATGAATTTTTGTTCACCCGCGATTCCCTGTTTGTATACCTGATCGCGATAACCCAGCGATTTTTCAGAATGATAGACGGTCTTGATCTTGCCGTAAACCCTAATCTTCTTACGATGCAAACCGTCGTCATCCCAGCCGGCTTTTCCTTCGATATAATAAACCTGCAGTTCCTTTGTGATGACGATGGCTCCGGCCTTGGAATGTTCCGCAATTCCGAACAGAATGGTATCTTGTTCCATGGTTTTCGCCCAGCCGTAAGCGCATTCCGTTCGCGCCGAAAATAGAATAATACTCAGTGCGCTTATGAGTATGAAGAACAAAGTTCTTTTCATAATATTCATTCCGTACTTATATTTTTTCGCAACAAATTAAGGAATCATAACGTGATTGTCAAATTCCAATGTAAGGATAAATTTCAGGATAAATATCATTTATAAAAAATATTGGATTAAAAGCCGGATTTATTCATATTCATCAAAGACAGATTACACACGTAGATTCATTTAAAATTCTGTGAATCTGCGGCCATTTTTTATTAATAAGAATATGAAAACAATTTCGCTCCGGCCAAAAGAAAAAATTGATCACGGACATTACTGGATTTTCAGCAACCAGATCCGTAATTCATTGAAACTGTTCACGCCCGGTGAAATTGTTGAGGTGACTGACGCGGAAAACCATTTTATCGGGCGCGGTTACGTAAACCCCAATTCGCTGATCGCGGTGCGCCTGCTTACGCGAAAACCGGAATCAATCGATGACGCTTTTCTTGAACGCCGTATGCGAAAAGCCTTCGGGCGCAGGGAAGCTGTCTTCGCCGGAACGGACTGTTACCGCCTTGTGTTCGGCGAATCGGACGGACTGCCGGGACTTGTGATCGACCGGTACGCGGATAATTTCGTGATGCAGAGTTTCACAGCCGGCATGGATTCGATGATTCCTTCCGTCGCCGGTATTCTCATATCGTTATTTAAGCCCCGCTCGATAGTACTGCGCAACGATTCGCTTTTCCGCAATCACGAAAAAATTGAAATTTACAGGAAAATCTTATTCGGTATCTATGAGAAACCTGTTCCGGTAACGATGCACGGGATTCAATACGAACCGGACCTGATGAACGGACAAAAGACCGGTTTTTTTCTGGATCAGCGGGAGAATCAGTTGCGGTTAAAATCTTATGTCAAAGGAAAGCGCGTACTGGATTGTTTTTCCTATGTCGGCGGGTGGAGCCTGAACGCGGCGAAGTACGGCGCCTCGGATGTGACGGGCCTGGATAT
>JBBIRG010000110.1:3516-7387 GCA_037441945.1 Bacteroidota bacterium
CGGAACTGAATGGGTTTACGAATTGCGTTTTTCATAAACGGGACGTGTTCGACGCCCTGAAAACTATGAACGAAAACAAAACAATCTTCGACGTCATTATCCTCGACCCGCCGGCGTTCGTGAAATCGCGGGCGGAAATAAAAGACGCGGTACGCGGTTACCGGGAGATCAACCGCCGCGCCGCGAAAGCGCTTTCCGACGGGGGCATCCTCATCACGTGCAGTTGCTCGCATCTCATTGACCGCGACGCGTTCCGGAACGCCGTTCTGCAGGGAGTCACCGCAGCCGGCCGGGAGGCGCTTCTTCTGGAACAACGGACGCAGGCGAAAGACCACCCGATCCTTCTGAGCATGCGCGAAACGGAATACCTGAAATGCCTGATTTTGCAGATGAAATAGAACAAGGAGATATTTTATGATCCGGATTTTTATAACCGCTCTGCTCGCTTTCATAATGGCAATTCCATTACATTCGCAGGATGACGAGCAGGTCAAAAAAATCACCATCGCCGTGCTGCCGTTTGAGAATATAACGAAAAACACCGCTGACGACTGGCTCTCCGCCGGGTTTGCTGAACAGCTCATCACCGGGCTGGCGCAGGTTCCCGCTTTGCGCGTTGTCGAGCGAAGCCAGTTAGACAAAATCATCCGGGAGCAGGATTTGCAGATGAGCGATTTCATTGATCCGAACCAGACCGTGAAGATCGGCGAATTGCTTTCCGCGCGCAAACTGCTGATCGGAAGTTACCAGGTGCTGGATACGCGCATCGCCGTCACCGGACGGGTCATCGACGCGGAAACCGGAACAGTGGATAACGAACACATCATCAAAACCGATGACGACCTGGAAAATATTTTTGAATTGTACGACCGGATGATTCGTAAAATTGTGGAATCGTTTGGCGTGAAACTAACAAACAAACAGGTCACGCGCATCGAACGGGTGAAAAAGGACGGTACGAAAAGCATCCAGGCGTATGAGTTATACACGCGGGGACTCGCCGCTTATAACGGAACGGATAAAAAACAATGGAAAGAAGCGCGCGATTATTTTAAAAAAGCGATCGGCAAAGACAAGAAATACACCGACGCCAGAAAAGCGCTGGCCAACACGTATATCAAATTAGATGAACTGGATGACGCGATCAAAGAATACGAAAAAATAAAAAAATCACCCGACACGAACGAAGAAATTTGCAACACGCTTGGACTGTTCTATACCCTTAAGAAAAAAACTGACAAGGCAAAAGAGCATTATGAAGCGGCGATTAAGATGAACGCTTTTTATGCCGAACCGAATTTCAATCTCGGCATACTTTACTTTCACCAGAACGATTTTACATCGGCGCTCATTTGCTTCCAGAAAGCAGAACAAATCGAGGAAGATCATCCGGAATACCTATATTACATCGCCTCCTGCCAGATGGGCATGAATAAACACTACGAAGCTTTTTCAACACTCGAGAGGGCGCTGGAAAACGGATTCTCGAAAAAAGAAAAACTGATGAAAGATAAAGTATGGGACAGCGTACGGTTTCAGGCGAAATTTAAAGATTTAATGGAAGACTATTTTGAGTGATGATATATTAACGATTCGTTTCTACCTGAAAGCGAAAGTTTTAAAACGAATAAGTATTTTAATCAAAAATTATGAGCAGAAAAAAAATGGTTAAACGCCAGGACGGCAAGTTATCGCATGATTCAGGTCATCATTATTTCATGCAGGAAGCTTTGAAAGAAGCCCGGAAAGGCCTTAATGAAGGCGGCATACCGATAGGTTCCGTTCTCGCGCTGAACAATCAAATTATCGGCCGTGGACACAATCGCCGGGTTCAGAAAGGTTCCAGCATCCTGCACGCGGAAATGGATTGCCTCGAGAATGCCGGTCGGCTCAGGGCAAAAGAATACCGGAACTGCACAATTTATTCTACGCTCTCACCCTGCGAAATGTGCACCGGCGCGATTCTGTTATACAAGATTCCGGTTATCGTAATAGGGGAGAATGTCACATTCAAAGGACCGGAAAATTATTCCCGGAGAAAAGGCGTTCGCATCATCAATCTCCGATCGGAAGAATGCGTATCCCTGATGAAAGATTTTATCCGAACCAGGCCAAAATTATGGTTTGAGGATATCGGCGAATAAGCGAAGGTTCGGGGAAGGCAGATGTATTTATTGAAAATCGGTTCTCGATACACTCGTCCAGATGCGCTTCACTCGCTACCCGAATGGACAAAAAATAAGTAAAAGAACGTCTCTTCGAGTAACGAGCGTTGTTCCGCAATGCGGGACAACGCGATCGTATCGAGAAGTCAGTACAATTAAAATAAATCCGTTTCCCGATACACTCGTTCGCCTACGGCTCACTCGCTGCCCGAACGGGCAAACTAAACAAAAAAATCATTTTTCAGAATGTACGTCATGACTCCCGGCTGAAGATTCACAGGCTGTCCTTCGATTTTAATTTCGGAAACCGATGACATATCAGAATTTGTAAAAATCAAGACATATCCCGAATCCGACGTAACCCGCGACACGACCATTCGGATGGAGGGCGGTAAAACGATTTCTTTTTCTAGTTCCACCGGAAGAATGACGCCGGCCTGATTCAGCGGTTCCGGGGGCCCGATCTCCGGCGTTTCACCCAGGAGCAGACTCATCAGCGCTTTTTTAAATAAAGTTTCATCGGACAGAAGATTATGAAGAAAACTGACGGGCAAATGGCTGTTTTTTACGATAACGGACGGCGTAAACAAATGATCATACGATTCGATTTTCCCGTTTCTGTAACGATAAATATACGCGCTCCGGTTACCCTCGCAAACTGAAACGACAAGATCACCCTCGATGCCGAAAATTTCACCCACATGTCCGTTAATGGAATGATATGGCGTTGCGGACAGTTGTTTCCGGATCCGGCACTGCAGAAGCCGTTTCATGACGAGACTGAACGTGCTGAGATGCTGAATCTGAACGGAATGTGATCAAGCCAGTTCCGGGCGATCAGCGGAAGGCTGTTTCCGTGAAACGGCGTGGCTATTGTAATAATTTGTTTCAGGTTCGGGTGATTGTCACCGAAAAAATCATACCACTCCGCGATAAGCCCGCCCTGCGAGTGCGCAACAATTTGAAAAGGATAATCGCCAGACGTCAGAGGAATGTACTCGTTCAGTGTCGCCGCAATGGCTGGGATATCCAGCGCGTTGTCGAAAGTCGGATAATCGAAAAAGTGAATCCGGAATCCTTCCGGCTCCAGCCAGTCACGGAGCTGACGCCATGACTTGCTGAAATCGGCCAGTCCGTGGACAAAAATAATCTGATCCGTTCGTTCCTTCATGTTTTTCCGGCTTTCTGTATATTAAATATTGTTTAATTATAACAAACTTTATTTTTTAAAACAAGTTAAGCGTGAAACAGAATGTCTCCCGATGAAAATCGATGAAAAATGGTTCCACGCATTGAAACGCTGGTATGCTGGCATGCTCCGCTAACAACTGCGGTCCTGACAGCGTAGCCTGAAATTCATGTGGCTTTTTTCAGGCTAATGGATTACTTTACGCGCATGAATTCTTATTCCGAATATCAGGAGACATTCCGCGTCCGCTCGTTTCACATCGGTTATTACGGCAGGCTGCGGATGGGCGCGCTGTTTAATTTTCTGACTGAATGCGCAGGCATTCATGCCGGGCAGCTAAACGTCGGCTTTGACCAGTTGCAACCGCTGGGATTATTCTGGGTTCTGTCGCGCATCAAACTGCAAATTCATGACATCCCGCGGTGGCACGATGAGATCACCGTGAAGACCTGGCCGAAGGGATTTTATAAATTATTTGCCATGCGTGATTTTCAGGTTTACGATTCCGGCGGCAGCG
>JBBIRG010000111.1:0-1490 GCA_037441945.1 Bacteroidota bacterium
ATATTTCGACAGTTTTTCCCGTACGGGAGCTGTTCCGGCGAACTCTGCCCGATGACCTGAAAATCAACATCCTGGCCGAATCCCAGCTCCTGGCCGATGCCGCTGACCGGGATGATTTCATTCCTATCAGTTTAGTCTGGTTTCTCGGCAAAACCGAAATGGCGGGAATTGACCGCTACCTGCAGAACATGATCGAAGCGGACGATCCGGAACGCGACGAAATGACTTCGTTTTACAAACCGGACATCCCCGACCCGGATTTCGGACTGCCGCCTTACCAGGGAACCAAGCCGTTTTCAGATTCCGGTCATACCTCGCTCACAGAAGCCGAACTGGACCTCAAAAAAAGGTTTGAGGAAGAATTGAAACAATTTTACGCCGGGCAGGACATTTTTTTTACAAAAATCGGCGGCATTCCGCAAAATATGTTTACGAGCCCAACCTTAAAGGAAGGCGTTTATGCCTTTTTATCGACTCCGGATACCAAGCAGGAAGATTCCGCGCCGCTCAGCTTGATGGTACAGACTAAAGATAAACAAACGATCGGTTTCCTGAAAAACGAATTGTCTGACATTCTGCTGGAAAACATCCAGAAAGGCTACCAATATTCCGCTTTGATCACCAATGTCCTGTCGGATGAATTTGAATCCGATAACCGCGTTCATGTCCTTATCAAACGGCTGACTTTTCAGTTTAACTGAAAGTACTCTTTTTTATCTCCCACAGATTTACAGAATCAGGAATTCAGTTATAAAAACGGATGTATTGAATATGCAGTCCGTCGTCGAACAGAGCGTTCATGATGCGCGCCCTTATATCCGGCATAGCCAAACGTCGAATTTTATTCCGGCGCTTTCTTTGGTTGATCCGCGCCGTCTCGGAGTTTGTCTGTTTACCGTTACCGGCGAATGTTTTCAGTCGAATCATTCTGACATTTCTTTTTCCATCCTGAGTGTTTCAAAGTTATTTTCACTGACTTGCGCGCTCAATCAGTTTGACCCATCCGCGTTTTTCCGCAAAGTCGGCACGGAACCGAGCGGCAATCCGTTTTATATGTTGGTTCATCTGGAATACGAGGCGGCTAAACCGAGCAATCCCTTTATCAATGCCGGCGCGATGGCCGTCTCAGGAATGATTGATGGCAATTCCGGCGTGGAAAAATTCTCAAGACTTATGGAATATCTTCGGTATCTTGTTCACGATGAATCGTTGCGGGTGAATACGGGCGTCTACGGTTCGGAATCCGCGAACGGATTTATTAACCGGGCGGTATCTGACTTCATGAAGCGCTTCGGCGTCATCGAAAGCGACGCGAAAGCGGCTGTTGATGCGTATTTCCGGCAGTGTGCCGTCGATATGACATGCATGTCGCTTGCGCGGTCGGGTTTGTTCCCGGCAAATAATGGAATTGATCCGCTGACCCGGAAACCGATGATCCGACGGCATCACGCCGGCAGTATAGTATCGGCGGAATTAAAATACTCGAATAT
>JBBIRG010000111.1:1505-6744 GCA_037441945.1 Bacteroidota bacterium
TTCATTACAGTTTATTTGATTAACAAAACCCAAGGAGGTTGATATGCCGCGCTTGATTGTTTTCTTCGCGCTGATCCTGGCCTTTACAGTACTCGCATCCGCCCAGGACAAACGCCCGCTCACGTATGACGATGTAATCGACATGAAACGATTAGACCACGTTTCCGTTTCGCCCGACGGACAATGGATAGCTTACAACGTCCGTGAATACAGCCTGAAAAGCAATTCCTATTATTCAAACATTTTTATCCAGTCGGTTGACGGAAAATCACTGCGCCAGATTACCTCCGCCAACAAGAAGGACCTGCATCCGGTATGGTCGCCCGATGGAAAGTCTATTGCTTTCGTTTCCAACCGCGACGGAAGTTATCAGTTGTATGTGATGCCTTTAGACGGCGGAGAACCGCGGCGCGTATCGAAAATTTCAACGGATGTGTCGCCGGGTGAATTTCACTGGTCGCCTGACGGAAAATATATAGTATTTACCACCGATGTTTACCCGCACTGCGAAGACGACGACTGCAACAGCCGCCTGAACGACGAGCGCGAAACCAGTAAAGTAAAAGCCCAGCTGATTGACAAATTACCTTATCGTGTTTGGGATTCATGGAAGGAAGGGAAACGCAGCCAGCTGATCCTGTTAGATATCGCGACCGGAAAAACGACCGACCTGATCAAAGGAGATTATGACGTGCCGCCCATTGATCTCGGCGGGAATTCCGATATCGCTTTTTCACCGGACGGAAAAACCATCGCGTTTACGATGAATATTGAACCAAATATAGCGTGGTCTACTAACAACGATATTTTTCTGCTTTCAGTAGCCGGCGGCGAACCGAAGAAAATTTCCGTCAGCAAGGGCGTCGACTGCCAGCCGATTTACTCGCCCGACGGGAAATACATCGCGTTCCTGTCCATGAAGCGCGCCGGATATGAAGCCGACAAAAAAGACCTGATCGTTTATGAAACGGCCACCGGGAAAATGACCAACCTGACGGAAAAACTAGACCGTTCGGCCGGCCAGGTCGCCTGGTCGCGGGACAGCCAGATCCTTTATTTCGACGCTGACGATCTAGGTTATCATACGATCTACCAGGTTCCTCTTCAGGGAGGCATTCCGATGCCTCTGATGAAAAATAAAAATTACGACGCGCTGATCGCCGTCGCCGATGGAAAAATCATTTTCAAACGCCAGAGCATGAAAATGCCCTATGAACTTTACTCGGTCAACTATGACGGTTCCGGCGAAATTGCGCTGACCGAACTGAATAAAGAGCTTCTTTCCAAACTGGACATGAACGATCCCGAGGAATTCTGGTTTGAAGGCGCGCAGAAAACCAAAGTGCACGGTTTTTTGCTCAAACCGCCCGGATTTGACTCCAAACGGCAGTATTCGGCGGTCTTTCTGATCCACGGCGGTCCGCAGGGCATGTGGGCGGATTCCTGGCATTACCGCTGGAACGCCCAAATGTTTGCCACAAAACTTCAGGGCGGCCATCCCGGGCATGTCGTCGTCATGATCAATCCGCGAGGATCTACGGGTTACGGACAGAAATTCTGCGACGAGATCAACAAGGACTGGGGCGGCAAACCCTACGAAGACCTGATGAAGGGCGTTGATTACGTTCTGGCTAAATACAAATTCATCGATAAGAAACGGCTCGGCGCCGCGGGCGGCTCATACGGCGGTTATATGGTCAACTGGATCAACGGACAAACCGACCGGTTCCGCTGCATGGTTTCCCACTCCGGTATCATGAATAAATTCGGAATGTACGGCGGAACCGAGGAACTCTGGTTCGAGGAATGGGAAATGGGCGGGCCCTACTGGGAAGGCAAAAACAGGGATACTTACAATAAATGGTCGCCTTACAATTATGTGCAGAATTTCAAAACGCCCACGCTCGTTATCCACGGTGAATTAGATTTTCGAGTACCGGTTATCGAAGGCATTCATCTATTTACTGTCCTTCAGAGAAAAGGCATTGATTCAAAATTCTTATATTACCCGGATGAGGGACATTTTGTCGCCAAGCCTCAGAACGGGAAATTATGGTACCAGACCGTGCACAGCTGGTTCGAGAAGTATCTGATCCCGTACGAAAATTAATCTTATGATGAATATACAAAAAGCCTTTTCAGAAATGAAAAGGCTTTTTTGCTTTTCGGGTTCACCCGAAGGGTGTCACTGGCTTCTTGGCATTGTTTTTTTCGAACGACCGCCTGGCGTTATCATTTCGAACGATCCGCCTGCGTCGGAGAGAGAGAAATCTTGTATTATTATTTTTTGTTTTTGTTTTCGCGTAATGTGACTGAATCCGAAAAGCAAGAAGGTTTTTTTTATTACTGAATAAGCTTGAAAAAACCGCTCAAAACTTGAAATCGAAACCGGTAGTCATCACCAAACCGGAAAGCCTTGCGGATGACTGGTATAAGCCGTAGGATAAATATCCCGTTTTCAGGAACCATTCGGAACCGTTTTTCCATTCGCAACTGATCTTGGCAAAGATCCTGTTTTCTATATCCGTCAGGCTGTAAAACAGCTCGTTATCCCGGTCGGCCTCATTCCGGAAATCGCGGAAAGTATATTCCGCATAGAAAAAAGCGCTCCATTTTTTTGAAATCGGCCTTCCCCAGAGACCGTGAATTCTGTGTTCGATGCTGTTTTCATTGACAGGATTTGATGTCCGTTTCATGATCGCGTAAGAGCATTGCAAAACAGATTCATCCTGATAATTCACGGAAAACGACGGACCGGCGGTTATGCCCTTGTTTCGAGAGAGCGATTCAGCGCGGTACGGGATATGAATTCTGTAGATCTCAATGGACGGGCCGGCGCTTATAACGAAGGCTTTTCGAAACCGGTAAATAAATGATATATCCATCATCGCCCCGGACAGCTTGTGTTCGTGAGCCCCGGTAAGGGAACGGACGGTATATTTCGGCTGAATACTGATGCCGGCGGAAGGCGACAGTTTCCATTGCGTTCGCGCCCATGCCTGGGTTATGTGAGCGTATAAGCCATACCGGCTTTCGTAATAATTCATCTGATTTCTTGAAAGCGCGATCTCCATATCAACTTTATCGCCGTTTCGCCTGTACATAGCCTGTCCGTTGATGTTCAGCACGGTAATATCGGCAGAGCCGGTATAGAATTCAGGCCTGAATTTAAGGTCAAAAACAACTTGCTGTCTCGGTAATTTATATTTATATCGCGCGAACAGGGACGCCGAACCGCAAAAAAAGTCATGGCTGGCTCCTCCGCTTGTCTGGCTGAAGATTCCCGTTTCGGGACTTATTCTTAATTCAAATCCGCCGGCGGCAATTCTGTCTTGCAAGATTGTATGTAGGATTATCAGCGGTATCACAATCCGGTATCGGAAAGAAAACCGGCGGCGACAATGCGGTTGTTTATTGCGATTACGGTGCATACTTGTGCACGCATTACTATTTATACGGTTTCTGCAGGGCATCGGATTTTTTCTGGACGATTTTTCGGTAGCGGATCAGCGATTTTTCGGTAAGTTTGATCAATTCTATATAATCCTCATAATTCGTGCCCGGTTCGCTTTGGACCGTCGTCGTTTTTTTTATGATCTGGATTTCGCCGCTCAGCTGTGAAAGAATTCCTTTCAGAGACTGAACATTCGTATTCCAGACATCGCTGCCGATTTCGTTATATCCGGCTGGTGTTCCGGTATTGTTGTATCTTAGTGAACTACGGTTATGAACTGAAAAGAACGGCGTCTCAAGGTCATCCGTGAAAGTTTCCAGTTTTCTCTGAAACGCGACCAAATCATCATATTTTTCACGGGCTTTTTTCATCGCGTCGATCCGGTCGTCAATCTCTAACATCGCTCCGCGAATATAGTCGGCCAGAAACCTCTGTTCCAGGCTGTCGGCTGATTCTGAAAGAACGAATTGGTCCATTTCGGACAATCGGTAAGTCAGAGGTTGAATAACGGGCGTCAGAATCAACTGTTTCTCAAGAATAAACGCGATAGATTCTTCAAGGTTTTTTAATTCCGTTTTATCGTCCGTTCTTGATTTTATGAGAGTAAGCGAGTCAAGAGTTCGCGTATAGGCAATCTGCAGTTGATCTCTTAGCTTTTGAAGCCGCTTCCGGGTGAGTTCCCCTGTTTGCTGACGCTCTTTAAGCCGCCCCCTGAGTTCAAGGATCTCCGCCATCATGCGTTTGATTTGTTCCCGGTCTGGATTGTTTTTTTCTTTTTCTATCCGCAGGGTTTCAATTTGCCTGTCAATCCGGTTCTGGAGACTGTCCTGAATCTCTGAAGACAGTCCGGCTTCTTTGACTGTCCTGTAGTACTGTTTTTCCAGTTCATCGGCGCTTTGAGCGCAGATATGAACGTTGGAGGCATAAAAACCCAAAACCAGTCCCGTTGCGGTCATTGCCGCCGATTTCCTTATAACGGCCCATAGTCTGAAATAATATTCACGGTCGGGTTGTTTCATCATTCTTCCTTGTTTTCCGTAATCCCGAGTTTTTCCATTTTGGAATATAGCGTACTGGTTTTTATGCCCAGCGCTTTAGCCGCCCGGTTTTTCACGCCGCGGTATTTTTTCAGGGTATCCAGAATAATTCCGCGTTCAAAGTCGCGGACGGCCTCATCGATCGGGAATCCGGACCGGAAAACATCGGGCGGATGTGCGGGATCGGTAATATGCTGGGCGATCAGTTCTGTTCCGATGACTTCCGACGCCGAGATGACGCATAGCCGTTCGATCAGGTTTTCCATTTCACGAATATTGCCGGGCCAGGAATAATTCTTAAATAATTTCATTCCCACGCTGTCGATTTTTTTGGGCGGCCGGCCTTTTTTTTAAGGCCAATTTTTCCAGAAAATGTGCGGTTAGCAGAGGAATATCTTCCGCTCTTTCACGCAGCGGCGGAAGCTTGACGGGTATGACTCTCAGCCGGTAAAACAGATCTTCACGGAATTTTTTTTCTTTCACTAACTGAGCGAGGTTCCGGTTCGTCGCCGCGATAATCCGCGCGTCGGTACGAATTGTGGCTTCGCCGCCGACCCGTTCAAATTCCTTTTCCTGCAGCGCCCGGAGAAGCTTCACTTGCAAGGAAGGGCTGATATCGCCGATCTCATCCAGGAACAACGTGCCTCCGTCGGCCAGCTCGAAGCGGCCTTTGCGCTGTTTAACCGCGCCGGTAAACGCGCCTTTTTCATGGCCGAACAATTCGCTTTCTAGGAGTTGCTCGTGAAGC
>JBBIRG010000111.1:6782-7339 GCA_037441945.1 Bacteroidota bacterium
GCGCACTTTTTTCATGCAGCGCCCGGGCGACGAGCTCCTTTCCTGTCCCGCTCTCGCCTTCGATCAGGACGGTGCTGTCTTCCGCGGCTACCCGTTCGATCAATTGAAAAATATTTACCATAACATCCGCCTGCCCGATCATGTCCCCGAACTGTTCCCGGATTTCCGACTGAAGCGCCGATTTTTCTTCCAGAAGACGGCAGATCAGTTTTTCTTTCTGCATCTGTCCGTCAATACGGTCAACCCGCACGCGCAGTTCTTCTGCGGAAAAAGGTTTCGTCAGGAAATCCGCGGCTCCCGTTTGCATGGCCTTAACGGCATTCTCCACGGTGCCGTGCGCGGTAATCATTATGACCTGCGCCCGCGGCTGGAATGCTTTAGCTCGTTCCAGAACCTCCAGTCCGCCGACCGGTTCCATTACCAGATCAACGATCATCAGCGGAATTTCACGGGGATTTTTTTCCATATAGTCCAGGAGATCCCGGCCGTTTTCAAATCCCGTTACCGAATATCCCTGTCTCTGAAGGCTTTCGATGATTCCCAGGCGCATGGCGGCG
>JBBIRG010000112.1:0-7337 GCA_037441945.1 Bacteroidota bacterium
ACGGATCACCATAACGGATCCAGCTCGCGGATAACTTATAATCCCGGGGCTGACCGGGTCAATAACAGCGGGAGCAATCATTATCTCCTGCAAAAACCCGAGGGCAGCGGTAACAGCATGCTTATTGCAATCCCGTACGAAAAACCCGTCTCCGTGTTTTTTTCCGTACTGTGGAATGCTTCCTCAAAAACCTACGCAACCCTGCTGGGTTCACAGATCGATTATCTCAACCAGGATATTTTGCATAACGACCTCAGCCGATCGCCGGTGCGGGTTACGAGAAAAAAATTATTTTATGAACAATCGGACGTCTGGTTTTTAAACGGAACCGCCACTGTAATTCCGGAAAACGAACCGGTTCACGGAATGATACAAATTTCAGAAAATGAATATTATGAAATCCCACTTTATGGAAGAACATTTCAATTCTCAATACCTGTTTTTTCAAAGTCGTTAAAAAATCTCATCCGTTTCGGGCTCAGCGATAACCGGGAAACGGCCTTCAAGCATCAGCTGAAGATCAACGGTAAGGCATTGAACAAATTGAAACCGAAGGATACGGAAAAAAACAAAACGCTTAATACGGTTTTCATCCGCTGACACAGTCGACAATTTTATTATTCCGCATCAACTGCGTAAAAAAAAGCCCCGTGAGTAATCCGCGGGGCTTTTTACTGAAAATATTTTGCTTTATTCTTTTTCTTTCGGGAAGTAGCGTCCGTAGACTGCGTCGGTGAACGCAATGGCTTCTTTCTGATACGGGTTTACTTCCAGATGATAGAACGTATCTTCTATAACCGTATTAGCGTCTTTCCATGTTTTCGCCCCGTTGATATCATTGAGCAGATTGAAAAACTCTTTGTCTTTTTTCTTGAATAATTTCTTGATGTATACTTTTTTGTCCCGGTCTTCGATAATCGTATAAATATCCTCGAGTACGGTCGCTTGGCCCATCTGCTTGGCCATATGATCGGCAAATAGGTCGGAAACGGAAGGGACTTTTTCAGCCGGGGCGGTCGGAACTTCAGCCGGTTTCTTTTCTTCCTTCACCGGCAGTTTGGTTTCTTTGACCGGCGGTTTTTCGTCTTTCACGGCCGGTTTGGTTTCTTTCACCGGAGGCGCGGGAGGAGAAGGCAACTCAATGTCGTCTTCTTCCTCTTCAAAGAAAGAATCCACGGATGCTTCAACCGGCTCTTCGACAAAATCCTCGATCTGGGAAACCAGCGAAGAAAGATTGTCGGTAGAAACGACTTCTTTCTTTTCTTCGTACGCCACATGAGCCGTTTTGGATTCTTCGACCGGGGTCAGCCGTTTGGTCAGGTCTTCGGTCTTGATGAACTCCTCGGTCGCCGGCTTGGCTTCCGTTTCGCCGCCCTCTAGATAGGATTTGAAAATACCGTCAAGCAGATTGACGTCGATCGGCTCCATTTTTTTGCCGATCAGGTTTTTGACGGCCCCCGTATATTCGTTTAAGCTGCGGTCCTGGTAGGCGCCGACTAGCACGTCCGGCTCGACGAAGGCCGATTGTTTCTCTCGCCCCAGATTCAGGAACCCGACGATGACTTTGGCAACGTTGATAGCCGTCGCGGTCTTGTTCTGGCCGATGGCTTTTTCATCCAATTGCTGGATAAAATTTTTGAATTTCGCCCGCGATATGCTTTCCATGGTATTGGCCTGGAAATACTGCTCAAGACCCTTGTAGTAATATTCGTAATCGACAAAATATTTCATGGAATCCATGACTTCCGCCGGGGTGATGACGTCATCGTCGCGGTAGACGAACTGCACCATGGTTCGCTGCGGCTGAATGAGGAAGTTGGTCTGAAGCTTGACGCCCTGTTCCAGGATGCGGACTAGGCGGGCGCGGTTGAAAATCGCGGTGTTTTTTAAAACCTCATACAGTTCGTCAAATTTCTTGCGTACTTCGGGCAGATCGTAATTAAAACGGCCGGATGAAAGGAACATGGAGGATTCTTCGCGGATCCATTTTTCCGATTCCCGGTCAAAGTAATTTTTAATGAAATTCGGAATATCCCGCTGCTTGATTTCACTCAGAGTAATATTCGGATTTTTGTCCAGAATTTTCTTCGTTAGATTAGCGACTATACTGTCCGTTTCCCTGATAACCATGGACGTACTCCTTGAATGATGGTGAGAAGAATAAAAAAACTTTCATAGGATTATATCACAATTTCCAGGCCCTCCTGCGCGCCCACGCATTCGGAGCGGGATTGCCTGTCTTTCAGTAATTTCTTTACCTCGGCAACGATACGGTCGACCATCGCGTCATCATGGGAGGGATCATGATGAAACAGCGCCAGACGCTTTACGTTTGCTTTCCACGCTATTTCGGCGACGTAATCATAGGGAGAATGCCCCCAGCCGGTTTTTTTCGCGTATTCCTCCGGAGTATACTGGCAGTCGTGAATCAAAAGGTCCGCGTTCCGTGCGAATTCAATGACCCGGTAATTATTCGCGCCTTTGTATTTCATATCGGCGTATTCGGGATTGTCCGATTGCTCTACGGGAAAAGGCTCGTTATCGCTGATATACACCAGCGACCGCCCTTCGTAATCAATACGGTAGCCTAATGCCGTACCGGGATGGTGCAGGAACAAGGTTGTAATTTTTGCTCCGTAAATTTTAAATTTGCCCTCGTAGAGGCGCTTGAATCCGATAGATGAAGGAAGATCGTTCAGCGCGACGGGGAAATAAGCGCTTTTCATCTGGTCGGTAATAATTTGATCAAGCGTGTTATCCGGTTCCTCGCCCCCGCAGATCACGAATTTGTTGCCCGGAAGAAATGCCGGAACAAAAAACGGGAATCCCTGGATGTGATCCCAATGGGTATGGCTCAGAAAAATGATCGCTTCGATGGATTTCAGCCCGCGTTTCAGCATATCGTTGCCCAGCATGCGCAATCCCGACCCGGCGTCAAAAATGATGATGCTTCCGTCGTCTAATATCAGCTCGACGCAGGCCGTGTTACCGCCGTATCGGACGGTATCCCGTCCCGGCGTCGGTATCGAACCCCTAACGCCCCAGAATTTAACTTTCATAATCGGTCCAAAACACGTTGCTCTTTTCGGCAAATAACATAGTAAAAAAAATAAATTAAACCAAACAAAAATTTAGGGTTTATTCAGCAGAAACCGGATGGTTTCAACTAGTTTATGCGATTCAATGATTTTTGAAATATAGGCGTCGGCGCCCAGCTGAATCGCTTTTTTTTTGTCTGAATCGAAAATTTTTGCCGAATAGACGATGATTTTCACCTGCCGTATGTCCTCCGTTTCGCGAATTCGCTTGCAAAGCGTAAATCCGTCTATCTTGGGCATCATAATATCGAGCAATACTAGGCTGGGTTTTTCTTTCCGGATCATGTCAATGGCGTCGGACGGCTCCTGGCACGAAACCGCTTCAAAACCGCCGATCTGCGTGAGTATTTTATAGGTCAGCCGCAACTGTTCCTCGTCATCGTCAACAATCAGAATTTTATTCGGCATAACGCCTCCTCGAAAAATGGGATAGATCTGTCATATTCATGGTTTTACCGGATACAGCCGGCGGTATGTTTTCGCATATTCAGCGTAATGATTTGCGGAGCGCCTGATTTTTTCCGTTTCCTCGGTCGTCAGCGAACGGATCGGTTTTGCGGGTACGCCCGCCATCAGCGTGTTTTCGGGGACTTCATAACCTTCTTTGACCAGGGCGCCGGCAGCGATAATGCTGTTTGACCGGATCACCGCGCGGTCGAGCGCTTTTGCGCCCATTCCTATCAGAACGCGGTCGTGTACCGTACAGCCGTGCAGTATCGCTCCGTGGCCCACGGTGATCTCATCGCCCATGATGACCGGATGCTTGTTCAGCGTTACGTGGATAATCGCGCCGTCCTGAATGTTAGTCCGCGAACCGATACGGATGTAATACACGTCGCCGCGGATGATCGCGTTGAACCAGACGGAGCATTCCTCCCCGATTTCAACGTCGCCGATGATATGAGCGCCCGGGGCGACAAAAACCGACGCCGGTATAACGGGACTCTTAGATAAACAGGAACTAATCATGTTTCTTCATGTTTTCCTAATATACCCCCTTGAAAACCGAATAGCAAATGAAAAGAACATTACGAAAACCTCGCGCGGATCACTGATCTTGTATCCTTTCTTTAAGGAAAAACCGGACGGAGATCATGCTGCCGAACCAGCCCAGAACCACTCCAGCCAATACAAGCGCCGCCGGTATCTCCGGGTCAAGCAGGATATCCGCGACCACGTAGCTTTTCATGGCATGAAAAACGGCATACGCAATACCCGCCGCCGCCGCGCCTCCCAGAAATCCCTGAATAACGCCTTCCACGATGAACGGCGAGGCGATGAAACGGTTCGTCGCGCCGACAAGTTTCATGCTCTTGATCAGGTCGCGCTTGGAATAGATGCTCAGTTTGATCGTGTTGGAAATAAGAAAAATCGCCACGATTGCCGTCGCCAGACCGATATAAAGCCCGATCTGCTGATACGCGCTGATCCGCTCATCCAGCGCTTTCAGCAGTTCTTTCTGGTAATTGACTTCTTCTACGCCTTCGAGCGATTCAATCTGAGGCGCGATCCGGGCCAGCGCGTCATGGGTACGGTACGCTTCTTTCAGCCGGACTTTGTATGAGGCCGGCAAAGGGTTATGTTCAACCAGATCGAAGAGGTCCTGCTCCCCCATCAGCGATTTCAGGATACGCGCGGCTTCTTCCCGCGAAATGAACTGAACCGAAGCGACGCCCTCCAGCCGCTGGATGCGCTCGCCGATACGCTGGTATTCCTTCTGCGTCAGCGATTTGTCAAGGTACACTTCCAGTTCCACGCGGCTCCGGATATCCTGAATCACATGGGCGATATTGGACGATATGATCAGAAAAATACTCAGCAGGCTCAGCGCAAGAGCGATCGTAAAGACGGACACAAAGGCCGCCAGCGCCGCCCTGCGAAGCCCGTTAAAACCTTCTTTGATAAAATAACCGATTTTCACGGATTTACCCTCTCCCTGAGATTATTTTAAAATGGCGCGAAGCAGGTTCAGGAACTCGCGTCCGTCGTTCTGAACCAGCCGGTAATTGCGGTAAGCCGCCTTGAAAGACGGATTGATATCGGACGCTTTTTTAAACTGGCCCGCCGCTTTCAGGAACAGGTTCCGGCACTGCACTAAGTACACCAGCCCGAGCGTATTGTGCACATCGGCGAATTTCGGGTTCTGTACGATGGTTTTTTCCAGCTGCTGCTGGTATTTCACAAGAATTTTTTCATCCTTGCCGGCGCCTCCGAATAAAAATTTCAGGTAGAATGTATGCATCATTTCATCCACCGTAACTTTCTTCACCTGCGCCCGGATTTCGCCGATCGTTTTCAGCGCCATCGCCAGAGCGTCATCCTGAATCTGACTGAGCGCCTGCCGCACCAGCGCATGAATCGCCGGTTCATCTTCCTGCGAAGGCTGAAGCGCCAGGAAAGCCTGCAGGTGTTCGGAGGCTTTTTTCCTGCGGACCGACGGCGGTCCGAGAACCGGCTGATCGGGTTCATGGATGCACGACTCAATCAAAGCCTGCGCGCGGTACAAAAGGGCGTCGGCATAATTCGGATTGACGTCAAGGGCTTCCTGAAACCACCGCACGGCTTCGGCGTAATGCTTTTCGTAAAATTGTATAACGCCTGTATAATGCCGGATATCGGGATAATTCGGGGCTAGCTCTGCTGCTTTTTTCATGTATTGCATAGCTTTCGCATATTCTTTCAGTTGTAGATGCGCCAGCCCCAGATTCTTAATCGTATCAATCATGTCGGGCTGGCATTCCAGGGCGTAGTTGAATTCGGCAATTGCTTCCTGCGTCATTCCGCGGTTCAGCATCACCAAACCCATTTTATTGGAGGAGACAGCATGCTTGATGCTCCGGACTTTGTCGCGGATCAGGTACAGCAGTTCGATTTCCCAGCCCACCTCCTGATGAAAGGCGTTCATGTAATCAGTGAATTCATCGGGTGTAACGGGAATACCTGTCCGGCTTTCGACCCTTGTCCGTTCCACATAGATAACACGGCCCGTTTCCCAAATTTCGGACTTGATGCTCAGATTCTCAAAATGTCCTGCCGTCTGTATGTGATACATTTTTCCCCCGGCAAATACGTTGCTGTTTATTCCAATGGGTTCCATGGGCGCTTTCTGAAATTAATGTGTAAAATATTAATCGATTAAGTCAAACCGGCCGGGACATTCAACTTAACTTTCCGGCCCGAACACAAACCTTTAATACCGGTTGTTTAGTTATTAACGCAAGACGGGAACATTCAATCCCGCGAAATTCATTTGTAAAATTATAATTTATTTCATTAATTATCAAAGTATTTATTCGGTTTCTTATAAGAGTTTAAGAAGTGCAGACAAGCCTTTGACGAGTGAAGACCATGAAATATGGATGAGTCAGGCGCTCCGCGAAGCGGAACGGGCTTACCGGCAGAACGAGGTTCCGGTCGGGGCCGTTGTCGTTCATGAGAACCGAATCATCGGCCGGGGATTCAATCAGATCGAGATGCTGGGCGACCCCACGGCGCACGCTGAAATGATCGCCATCACGTCGGCGGTCGGTACGCTGGGCGTTAAATGGCTGTACGGCGCCGCGCTCTATGTCACGCTCGAACCCTGCGTCATGTGCGCCGGCGCGATGATTCTCGCACGGCTGGGCCGTCTGGTGTACGGCGCCACCGATCCCAAAACCGGAGCGTGTTCGTCCTTGTACCAGATTCCCGGCGACCCGCGGCTGAACCATCGGGTAGAAGTGACCGGCGGAATCCGGGAACAGGAATGCTCATTCCTGCTGAAAAATTTCTTTCAGCAAATTCGTCATCAGCAGGTCAAGTCCTGACCGCGATTTTTTCCGTCCAGATTTATTTTTTTTCGATGTAAATGATTTCGACCGGCGTTCCCCACATAACCGCCGTTACGGCGTTCTTAACAATCCGGTATGAAAACCTGATTTTCAGACCGTCTTTGCGGTAAGCCGGATCAAGATTCAGCGGAAACAAATGACCCTCTTTTTCAGTTTCGATACCGTAAAAACCGCCCTCCAGAGCGACATAGATGACACGCCCGTCCGTCAGTTCATTACTCTTTACGGAGGTTGCGGACGATGAACAGGCTAAAAGAAATTGGACCGTCAGGATGACAACACCGGCTATGATGAATCGACGCGGGGCCGCTGCTATGTTGAATATGACAGGCTGTTGCATTTTTTTACCTTGAAATTCTTTTGGGTTGTACTGAAAAACATATCGTGGGTGTCAGTCTGAAAGCCCCTT
>JBBIRG010000113.1:0-7326 GCA_037441945.1 Bacteroidota bacterium
AAATCCCCTCAACCGGCGGACACTCCCAATCATCCGTCCTGATCCTCCTGTTTGAAAGAAACGGTGAAACGCACATTTTATTTATCCGTCGTTCCGATACCGTCCGTTTGCACAAAGGCGAGATCGCTTTTCCGGGAGGCATCCGGGAACCCGGCGACCCGTCCCTGGAAGCAACGGTGTTGAGAGAAACCATGGAAGAAACCGGGCTGAACCCGGGTTGCATACGCATCATCGCCGAGTCAGACGATTTCATCACTCCTTATCATTTTCACATTACGCCGTTTATCGGTATAACAGAGGGCAGCCTGACGTATACGCTAAACCTAGCTGAGGTTGCCGAAACGATTGAAATTCCCCTGGTCAGCCTGTTCAATGGGGAATATTACCGGACGGGTTACCGTTTTTTCCACGGACGGCTGTATAATCTGCATTTTTTCCGTTATCAGCATCATGTGATCTGGGGTATTACCGGTCATATTTTGTTCCGCTTTTTAACGTCATTGTACCGCAGTTTTTCGGAAACAAATTAATCGGCGATACGTATAATTGTTGTTATTTTTCTGCTGTTCCTGTAACCGATAGAAAGGATTTGCTTCATGATAAAAATCAGGTTTCTTCCAGCTGTTCTTATCTTTACTTATTCAATTTTAAAACCTGATTTTGTGTTCAGTCAGTCCTCCAGTTCGGACGAAAAAACAATGTCTAACGCCGCGGATTCGTTTGCTCCAAACCCTGTTTTAACGCTGGAAGCTCCAACGATCAGCGATCTTGTCGTTCTTGACGGCGTTCTTGAACCGGTTTGGCAGAAAGCGGCAAAGGGATACAATTTTTCGGTGGTCAGTCCTGCCGAAAACGTCAAACCGCCGGTCGAAACGGAATGCTACATCATGAATGACCGCTTGAATCTTTACGTCGCTTTTGTTTGTTATGATTCCGATATAGCCTCTTTGCGGGCTGCGATGACCGAACGCGATAATATTTTTCAGGATGATTTTATCGGGATTATATTTGACCCCTACGGCGATCACCAGTCGGGATATGAATTTTTCGTCAATCCTTTCGGTATACAGGCGGATTTATTGCGCGAGACCAACGGCAACGAAAATACAAGTTACGACGCAGTGTGGTATTCCGAGGGTAAAATCCATGAAGACCGCTGGATTGTGGAAGCACGCATTCCTTTCAAGAGTCTGCGTTTTCCCGACCGGCCAAACCAGAAATGGCTGGTCCATATTCTCCGAATCTATCCGCGCCAAAGCCGGTATCAGATATCCTGGATGCCTTTTTCCCGTAACAACAGTTCCTTTTTCGGCCAGGCGGGTTACCTGACTATGGATTTGCAGAACGCGTCGCATTCCGGCATTGAATTTCTGCCTTATGTCATCGGCGTCGGCTCGCATGATCTTGTTGATAAGAACGGCCTAGGCCGATGGAGGGCAACCCAATGGGACTGGGATGCGGGATTTAACCTGAAATACAGCATCTCTTCAGCCGTAACGCTTGATTTCGCCCTGAATCCCGATTTCAGCCAGATCGAGGCTGACGCCGGACAAATCAGCGTTAACAACACTTTTGCGCTTTATTATACTGAAAAAAGGCCTTTCTTCCTGGAAGGGAACGATATTTTCAAATTAACGCGGTTCAGCAATTATATATACACACGTACCGTCAATAATCCGCTGGCGGCCGCTAAAATAACCGGAAAATCAGACAATCTCACATTCGGATTCATCAGCGCGTACGATGAGAACACGCCGTACATCATGCCCTATGAATACCGCAGCATCCGCCTGAATACAGACCGCAATTCCCTGAATAATATCCTGCGTATGAAATATTCCTTCGGCGATCAGCGGTTCATCGGACTCGCGGCGACCAGCCGCATTTTGCGGGACGAATCCGGCAATGGAACACTGGCCCTTGACGCAAACTGGCGGTTTGATAAAAATTATGTATGGACAGCCGCGGCCGGCTATACCTATACCCGGGAATTTGATGACCCGGTCTTTTCCAGGGACGTCATGGACAGCCTTTCATTCACTTCCTCCGGGAAACGCTTTAATTCCTATTTCGACGGGGAATCGTTCGGCGGCTGGATGCTGAGTTCATCTTTTGAAAGAAGCGCAAGGCGCTGGAGTTTTTCCGCCAGCTACGACGACCTCTCTCCGGGATTCCGGAACGACGCCGGATACATGGTCGGCAATAATTACCGGCGGATCGGATTATGGAGCAGATACACGTTTTATACCGACGGAAGCCCGGTTTTCAACCGCATCACCCCGCAGGTCAATGTTTCGCGGAAATACAATTACAGCGGCCGGCTGAACGATTTCTGGATTAATCCGGCGCTCAGCATTCAGCTGAAAAAACAAACCGGCGTATACATCGCAGCGATGGTTGTAAACAATGAATATTTCAAAGTGAAGCATTATAACAGCGCCGCCGATTCCTCTTATTACAAAGGAAAGCAGTTCAACGCCATGCGCAGGATCTGGATCAACGTATGGTCGGAAGCTTTCAGAAAATTTTCAGGCGGTTTTTTTGTTCAGGCCGGTAAATACATGAACCGTCGCGGCAATGAAAATGAACCGCGAAACCCTTTCGCCGTTGTCGAGGGTCTGGAGTATGAAATCTGGGCAACCATAAAACCAATTACGTCGCTGGCTAATGAAACCGGATTTGTCTCATTCAACCTCTGGACGCATTACGGCGGACCCAGGATCGTCGGACAAAATATAATCCGGAACACAACCGCTTATCAGATGACAAAAAGGTTGTCCTTCCGCCTGATCGGTGAAATGATCTTTACGGAACAATACGACGCCGATATAGGCAAGATGTCGCATGATGTGAATTTCTCAGTTGATCCCCTTGTCAGCTACAAAATAAATCCGTTTACTGTATTTTATATCGGCGCTCACATCGGAGGCGCGAAAGATCCTTATTTCAACCGGGAAGGGATGCAGATGACGAATCATACGCTTTTCGCCAAATTCCAGTACCTGATGCAGATGTAACGTTCCCTGAAGCGCCGTCCGGATATCGGCTTCCGCACCATGAAAAAAAAGTCTGAAGGGATATCAGACTTTCGGTTCTTTCGTTCATTTCAGGATTTGATTTTATTCTTTGGCTTCCGGAAAATGGACCGGAAATTCGTTTTTCAGTTTGCGGATCAGTTCATCGGTGAACAGTTTCTTTTTGAGCGCCCGAATCCGGTTTTCGATTTCCGCGGCCACCGATTCGAAAGACTTCGGCGTGCCTTTCGGCCGTATTTCCAGGATGTGCCAGATCACAAAGTAACCGTCCCCGAACGGCAGCGGCCCGATAATGTCGTCGGTGGCGCTTTTCTGAAAAAGCTGTTTCCCCGATTTCAGATCAAACCGGCTGCGCGGAAGAAATTCCGTCGTGCCGGTGATGTCCGTTCCTGCCATGTTCGTATTGATCACGTCGAGAAAATCTTTTTTTCGCAGCCGGGAAAGGCTTCGGAATTGCCTGGCAACTTCCATTGCTCTGCCGCGGTCCTGGGTCGCGAAATATTCCGCCTGAATATGGTCTTCCGCCGTAAAATACTCAGCATGATGTTTCTGGTAGTAATCATCCATCTCCTGCGGAATAACTTTGATTCCCCGTTCATATTCATCCTCAAGGTAAATCCGAATCAGTAATTCACGCCGAATGTCCTTCATTCGCCTGATGAACCTCGGATCTCTTTCAAATCCTTCCTTGGCCGCTTTCTGGTGAAGCAATTCCGACTGCACCCATTGCTGGGTATAAGCCAGCCGGTATGAATCCGAATCACGGATATCGTCGCGAAGCGCGCTGTCTATCATGGAAGCCGTCAGCGTTTCCTCGCCGACTTTGGCGACGTAATTTTTTTCCTCTTTTCCGCAAGCCCCCAGAATGACCATGTAGCCGCAGGTCATTAGAATCAGCTGTAATTGGCTTTTCAGGCGAAAACACATACGGAACATCTATTTCAGGTTATTTTCATAAAAAACGACCCGCAGTTTTTCCTTCATTCCGTTCAGCCAGCGGATTTCCTGCTTTTTCACTTCTTCGTTCACCACCATGCTTTCGGCTTTATTGCGTACCGTTTCAAAGGCCTGTTTCTGGCTCTCCTTTTTTTCCAGTATGCGGAGAACACTGAATCCGCCGTCTTTTCTGGGTATTACCGGAGTCATTTCGTCAACGTTATACTTGAACGCTATCCGGGCTAACTCGTCATCCTGCTGGGTAAGAAGAACGGGCTGCTTCAGCAAGGGATAATGTTTCTTGCCGGCATGCTGATGTCTCACGCTGTCAACCGATTGCCCGATGGAAAGTCCGCTTCGATACAGCGCCGACACTTCTTTCAGGTCGTTTTCGGTTTTCGAGTAAATTTCCTGAATCTTTACGGTTGCCGGGATAATAAACTGATCCTTGTGAATTTCGTAATACCGGCGCGCCGTTTCGACCGGCACGGAATCCGGTTTTATAATTTTTATGGACTGAATGCGCTGGATCAAAAGACCGTTTTTCCTTTTGTTATAAGCGATCCGGAATTCTTCCGAACCGGTATATCCGTCCTGAACCGGTTTATTCGTAAATATACGGTCGCGCATTTGATCTTGCAGAATATCGGTTAGATTTTCTTTCGTCAGTTTGGGAAGCATATTTTTTGCATCATACAACCCTAACAACGATTTCAGCGTAATGGATTCCAACCCGGGAAACTCAACCATCACCAGATTATGATAACGCTCGTCCAGCGTTTCTAAAATGGATTCAATGCTTTTTTCGGAAGGAACAACGCGGAGAAAAGTATCGATAGACGATTCTACGATGTTGACCTTGCCTGATGCGAGCAATGAATCCGAATAATTCCGGTAAAACTCAAGCAGTAAGCCGCCGTCCACGGATTCCACTTTTTTCCGGAACTGTTTAGTCGCTTCTTCACGGTTCTTAGGTTTTTGCGCAGACGAATCGGTACTGAACTTAACAACCCAGGGTATCAGAAACGCGCCCTGGATTTCCACAGGCTCATGCAGGGTTTTCACTTCGGAACGAAAAACCGTCATTTCATAACTGTAAGGAAGCGTCCCGAATTTCAGACGGTCGGGGCGGTAATTGCCGCGTCCGGTCTGACGGTCGACGTATTCGGAAAACTGAAACGTCAGCGTATCGTAATTATCTTTATTCATAATCGAATAGATTGAATCGACGAATTTTTTCGCCTCATCTCTAGTTCGCGTAATCTTGGAACGCGGATTATCCTTATACCGGTAAACAAAATTTTTCGCTTCGACTTCCACGCCGGTATGATTCATGTAAAAATCAACGGTCGAATCATTGATGAAATGCGGAAAGATATAACGGTTGCGCGCCTCCTCGCGCAGAATTTCGTTCCGGTACTGTTGCAGGATTTTCTGGACGTCCTCCTGCTGGTCGATTTTTTCATCAATCGCGCTCAGCGCTTTCAGGCGGTCATTGATGAGGTTCAGCGCGATTTTCCGTTTCTCTTCATAAGATAGATCCCCCGCGCCCATTTCGGCGAGAACCGACTGAAATTCCCGCACGGAAATGGAATCACGCTGATCGATTTTCACAAGCAAATGCGGACTGCTCTGCATACAGGCCGACGCGATGACGACAACAGCGGCTACAGATAGAATAGGTTTAAGTAAATTGGTTTTCATGGCGTTAACTCCGGAATGATAGTTACATTTTTCAAAACGGACGAAATATAGCGGATACAAATGGTTTTTACAAGGAAATTTAAAAGGATTAGAAAAAAATTAGAAAAAAAGATTAAAAAAATTTGGAATAAAAATTCAGATAGATTTGGCGGACAAGACCCGTATGGAGCATCAATATACAATTAGAAATGATTTTTTTAAAGAATTGTCAAAAACTCCTGCGACTATCCGCAAATGAAGAGTTTTGAGTATTTTCCGACAGTCTGTAACTTCTTATTGAAAACTTCTGATTGAAGAATCATCTTTGAGGTCGTCCCGCAAAGTGCTGTAAAGGTAATGATCGATTCTTTGGTTGCTGATAATCAGGTATGAACGGAGAACGCCTTCGCGCCGGAAGCCGCATTTTTCAAGCAGCCGGTAGGATGCTTCGTTGTGGATCGAGCATTTAGCCTCGATCCTGTATAAATCCAGCTCGCGGAATGCCAGGTTCAGGAACTGCCCGATCGCTTCGGTACCGTAGCCTTTCTGGTGAAAATCGGCCGACAGGCTGTACCCTATTTCGCCGATCTGGTGAAGGCGGTTGCGGATCGACAGCGTTATCCAGCCGACGGCTGTCCGGTCGGCGTTTCTTTCGATGATCCAGTGGAACCGGTCCCCGGAAAAACGGTCGGCAAACCGGTAACCGCAGCGGATAAGATCGTCCTGCAGCTGAGAAAAGCTGAGTTCGATCAGCGGCTGGTGTCTGTTCAGTTCCTCCTGCCGGCGCCAGAGCCATAACTGTTCGGCGTCGGACTTGACGGGCATCCGGAGAATGACCCGGTAGATTGTCGGCGCTTTATCCAAAAGGTTTCCTTTGAATTCCGTATTCCGCGATGATGTTTACCTTTACCGGTACGATTCAATAAAATATTTTAATCCCTGAAAAATTCCTTCGGCGATTGCCTGCTGACCGGCCTGGGAATTCAGGTATTTTTCTTCAGACTTGTTTGAGATAAAAGCCGCTTCGACCAGGATAGACGGCATGGACGCGCCCATCAGAACATAAAACGGCCCCTGGGAAACGCCGCGGTTTTTGAATGTCATTTTTTTGGCGAGGCCCTTCTGCACGTAGTCGGCCAGCTCCTCGCTTTCCTTAACGAACACGCTCTGCATCATGTTCGCGAGAATGAATTTTTCATTGGTAAAATCGCCGTATTCATGCCGGTTTTCCTCGTACTGGATCGCTTCGTTTTCAAGCATGGCGACGGCCTGCGCCTCGTCGTTACGCGATGGCGACAGGAAGAATGTCTCAAAGCCCGCGGCGGATCTCTTTTTGGACGCGTTGCAGTGGATGCTGACGAACAGCTTCGCGTTCTGGTTGTTTGCGAATTTCGTCCGGTCCTTCAGCGAAATGAACTCGTCGGTGGTGCGCGTATAGGCGACTTTCACGTTTGTTTTTTCCCCGAACAATTTGCCTAATTTCAGCGCGATCGCCAGCGTAACGGTTTTTTCCTTCGTTCCGCCCTTGCCCACCGCTCCGGGGTCTTTGCCGCCGTGTCCGGCATCGATCACGATCTTGTCGATGACCCAGCGTTTGTCATCCTGCTTGACGTTTTGTTTTCTGACGGTATCTTTTTTCAATTCCTGCTGATTCCCGGTCACCGGCGTCCGG
>JBBIRG010000114.1:0-6638 GCA_037441945.1 Bacteroidota bacterium
CCGGATTGCCGCGGGATGCACCATTACGGTTAGAGGGACAATGTTCGTTGATTCGCCGGGGGAAGTAGTGTTCACGGCGATTGACACTTCGATCGCTTCGGCGTATTATCATGGCCTTCGCTTTGAAAATACGCCGGCGTCAGTTATACGCCGCGCACGATTTGAATTTGGAAAAGAAAATAGAATTACCGGATCGAATATGCTTATTGAATATTGTACTTTCAGAAAAAACAATTCAACTTCAACTTCCGGCGCGTTGAGCGTGTTTCAGTGTAATCCGGTCATACGGTTCAATACTTTCTTTCACAATAATAGCGCGGCTATTGCTTCCGCAGCCAACGCGGCAGCGTCGCCTAAAATTATCGGAAATCATATCTATTTTAATAACACGTCCAATGCCAACGCTCCTCAAATTAATCTGGGCCTAGGATCAACCGATACACTGATCATTCGCGATAACATCATCGAGGGTTTTTACGCCAACGCCGGCGGCATAGGTATTTCCAATCTGACCGGAACCGGCCAGATGATTTGCCGGGTTGAAAATAATCATGTGTTCAATAACCGATATGGAATTGCGTTTCTTGGATATCCCGTTTCAGGTCACGTAAGCAGTAATCGTATCGAGAACAACAATATTCAGAACAACCCGAATCTCGGCGGAAGCGGCATTAATTTCAATGGAAATTCGACGACGAATCAAATGATCGTCTCAAACAATATCATCACCGGAAACCTATGGGGAATCACTATCCAGGGACAGGCTCAGCCGAATCTGGGCGATTTGTCATTAACCGCTCCGAATAGGAAAGGACGCAATATTATTTACGGCAACGGCAACAATGGTATTATCTATGCGTTATATAATAACACGCCCAACCCCTTCAAAGCCGAAAATAATTTTTGGGGATCGGTGATTCGCGATTCCGTTGAACGATATATTTTTCATCGGCCCGATAATGCCTCGCTCGGCTTCGTTGATTACCTGCCGATCTGGGACACGGCAAACGCGCCGTCGCTGTTTATTGATACAATCACGGTATCGCGGGATACGATCCATGTGGGCGGTGAAAAGATCAATCAGTTAATCGTTACTAATATCGGCAACCAGGATCTGCGCCTGACTTTGAAAGACACATTCGGGATACAAACCGAGCAAGGCGGGTTGACCATTTCTGAAAAAAATGGAATAAAGAAACGACAACAGAATTTATGGAGCATTCTGCGGCGAATCCGCAATCTTGAAATTCCCGCGTCCCTGCTGAATGCCGCGAAACAATATGAAGCAAGCAACATTGAAGGAAGCGAAGCGGTTATTGTTACCGATCCGGCAAATGATTTTAACGGCCGTCCGCACAACGTTACGGGCCTGACGTATCCGGATATTACAAGCATTGATTTGTCCATTACATCGGGTTTTCCCGTCATATTGCGATGCACGACGTCATATAATTCCCCCATCGATACCAATATGGTCAGCGTTATATCATTAGACACCGATCAGGATTTCATGACCGGCATGTATCCGCCGTTAGCCAATCTCGGCGTAAGCAACACGGACGTGGGTTCGGAATATGAAATTATCTTTACCACAAAACCGGGACTGTATTTTCAATCCGGTTCATTAACCACGCCGGCGGTGCTTATCAAATGGCTTCCCGATACTTTAGAAATCGTCGGCGCGGCGACAGGAATTACGCGAACGGGAAATGCCGTCCGTTTTTCGATCTTACTTCTTTCGGCGTTTGACGATAACAACATGAACGCCGCATCTGGATTCATCGAAGTCGATTCCACGTTCGATATTTTCAATTATGAAAACTATGCGCCGAAGCGCATACCCGATGCGGCTCCGGATATCGGGCACGGACGGCTGGGCGCCGAAAAAGACCCATCATGGTTCGGCATGGACGTCAAATCGGATACGCTTTTTCAGGCGCAGACCGGTTCTTTCCAATTCATAACCCTCGGCTCCGTTGTTCCCGGGCAATACTCTTCGACGGTGATTCTGAAATCAAATGATCCCGCGCGGACGGTTCTCCGATTCCCTTATTCGCTTACGGTTCTTCCGGAATTACAGCCGCAGGTTGATCCGTCATCCCTAGCCGTCAACGATACGGTAATCGTAGGAGGTGCGAAAAATATCCAGGTCATCCTGAATAATTCCGGCCCCGGTTATTACCGTTATTTTTTGGCGGACACGGCAGATACGCCCTGGCTGTCGGCGTTCCCGCGAATGGGCGCCATCGCGCCAGGATCGAACGCGGTTGTCACCGTCGCCATAGACGCATCCGCGCTTGCACCGGGAAATTACAACGCGCAATGGCTGATGGTCAGCAGCGATACGATGAATACGACCGTTCCCCTGCCCGTAAGCATCGCCGTCATGCCTTCGGTCGGCATAACGGAAGAGCCGCGCCGGCCGCTGAAATACGCGCTGTATCCGAATTACCCTAATCCTTTCAATCCGAGCACCGTCATTCGCTACCAGTTGGCGGGAAACAGCGATGTGCGGCTGGCGATATACAATCTGCTTGGACAGGAAATCAGGACGCTGGTGAATGCCAGACAGCCGGCCGGAAATTATTCGGTAATCTGGGACGGAAAAGACAACCGCGGCATCGCGGTGGGATCCGGCGTTTACTTTTACCGGATGACGGCAGGGAAATTCTCCGCCGCGCGGAAAACCCTTTTACTGAAGTAAAACATATGCCGTATTACGACGATGACGGCAACGAGCTGTTTCCGGAATTGATCCCCAACCGGGACTGCGCCTTGTCTGTAAACTCAATGATGATCCGCATGAAGAGGTTGTGTGCAATCTTACCCGGCTCGATCAGCGGAATAAAGAGGAATTTTAATGTCATGGGTTTTGCCCTTTTGATAAGGCGTAAAAAAGTTTTGAAACAAATTTTCCGGATCCGGCATTCAACCTTTTTCAGTGAGAGACGGTAAAATGAGCGAAGACGACAGCCTCGGTAACGATCCCAACCGTTTGGATAGCTGGTACTTGGTCGAATGGGACGAAACGGCGATCACCCGGAAAGTATCGCCGCCGGGAAAAGACGCGTGGAGCGATCAATTACCGTGGTCGGAAATCACTCGCGTTTGTTTTGAGGTGAATGACGTTTACGCATCCGACTGCATTTACCTGTTCATACAGAGGCGTGAGGAAAGCTTTGCGATTCCCACTGAGGCCAAGGGCGGAGCGGAGTTATGGAGCGAGATCATCCGCCGCGGATTATTCGAGGCGAAGCTAGCCACACAGGTTGTTTCATCCGGCTCGGGTATTTTCTGCTGGCCGGAAATGGAATGATTATAGTAAACAAATTAGAAATTATTTTTCCATTTAATCAAAAGGCGATAAACAAGGGTATCCGGCGTAATTTTATTGTCAGTTATTTTTTTATAGGTAATGCGTAAATTCCGATATCTGCTCTTTTCAATCACTTTCGAATGACACTGGGGTTAAAGAATTGATCGGCTAATGAAATGATAAAGAAATTTATCTTTCTTGTTTTCTGTTTCTCCTCTGTAATAACATAATATGTAAATGTTTTCAAATTTATTTTCTAAAGACAATTTTTCCGTTGATCATCGTCATCAGCACTTCAGTTTTCAAAATCTCAGCAGGCTGGATTTGCGTGATATCGCGGGAGAGAACCGCCAAGTCGGCGTATTTTCCTTTTTCGACAGAACCTTTCTTTTTTTCCTCGAAGGCGGCGTAAGCGGCGTCGATCGTATATCCCCGTATCGCCTGCATGACGGTCAATCGCTGACCGGCGCGCCATCCACCGGCGGGTTGCCCGTCATGATCCTGCCGCGTAACCGCGGAATAAATGCCCCATAACGGGCTGGGGGATTCGACCGGAGCGTCGGAGCCCAAACACAGCCGCGCGCCGTTTTGCTTGAGTGTTTGCCATGCGTACGCGCCTTTCAGGCGTTCGGCGCCTAACCTTGATTCCGCCCACGCCATATCGGATGTGCAGTGCGTCGGTTGCATCGAAGCAATAAAGCGGTTTTTCCCGAAAATGAAAAAATCGGCTGGATGGACGACCTGCGCATGTTCAATCCGCCAGCGGACGGAATCCGCGAAGCATTTGGATTCGGACATTGCCGAATTATAAGCGTTTAGTATCAGGCGGTTACCCGAATCGCCGATAGCATGTGTGCATAACTGAAAACCGAGTTTCAGCGCACGCCTGGCCGTGGCATAAATTTCATCAGTTGGAGTTACGATCAATCCGCTCGTGGAAGGTTCATCCGTATAGGGCGAGAGCAGAGCCGCTCCGCGCGAACCCAGCGCGCCATCAACATACATTTTAATGGAACGGACGGTTAGAAAATCGGAGAATAATCCAATCTCAGGGCCTGATTCATAGAACCGGTTGATCAGCTGACGGTCGGTCCACTCCAGCATCGCGTAAATGCGGACGCCCAGGCGTTCCCTTTTGCCGAGATCATGATACAGCGCGAGCAGATCGGTTTCAACGCCGGCGTCGTGGACTGAGGTAATGCCCAGCGCCTGGCAATGACGAAATGCCAGATTCAGTGATTCGGTATCCTCTTCGCGCGAAGCGCGCGGGATGAACGGAAGAATCATGTTTTCAGCGTTATCGATCAGCACGCCGGTCGGATTTCCGCCGCGGTCACGGACAATTTTTCCGCCTTCCGGATCGGGCGTATTCGAATGAATACCGGCTATTTTCAGGACGTTGTTATTTACCAGAACCGCGTGTCCGTCCACTCGCCTCAGAACAACATAATGATCCGCCGATACGGAGTTCAGTTTTTCGTTTGTCGGAAAATCTTTTTCAGGCCATAGGTTCTGATCCCATCCGCGGCCTTGTATCCACCGTTTTTTCGGCGTCATGGCAGCGCGGTTACGGACACTGTCCACGACATCCTGATACGATCGAGTGGATTTCAGATTCAGCCGCTGAAGAAAACGACCCAGCGACAACAGATGCAGGTGCGCATCGATAAATCCGGGCAGTACCGTTTTTCCTTTTAAATCCTCGATCCGCATCGATGCAAAATTATTGCGTATCTGATCGTTGGTTCCCACGCCGATGATTTTCCCGTTGCGAACGGCGACAGCTTCCGCGCGGCTGGATGCGCTGTCCATCGTAAGAATATTGCCATTGATGAGGATCAGATCGACGTTTTCCTTGACGCCGCAACTGAAAAATAAAAAGCTTCCGGCAATCATCAGAATCAATTTGATCATAGAAAAATCCTTACAGTTAAAACAGTTGTCGGATTCGGGTTGTCTTATTAGTAATTTCATAATTCTAAAGACGTAATATTGATTCAAATTCATGGTTCGAACCGCCGCGGCGACTCACCGTTAATTTGCAGGGTTTCATGAGAAAAATAATTTGTTTTACTATCACCCATTTAATAATGAAACAAATAGTCATTGCAAATCAGAGAAATTGTCAAGGAAAAAATATTTGCTGTCGGACTAAAAACTCAATAAGCGGGACTTTTGTGAAAACATGAAACAGAATTCTTAGAATCCTAATGGACGGAACGCTTTTTCCGGATAACAATGGTCCAACAGTACAAACCTAAAACGCTCAGGATAGCGGCAATATAAATCAAAGAATGATCCTGATTCAGATTAATTTTATCAGGATTGCCCCAGAGCGTAAATGCAGCCCAGAAATGCGGCGACCGTTTCAGTACCGGAGAGGTTTCCATGTATTCGATCTTAGCTTTCTGCAAAGCTAGGGTACGTGATTCGCCCCGATCCAGATGTCGGTAAAACAAACGCATTATTTCGTAGGTTGATTGATCCTCCGCGGGCCACACGGAAAGTACGGCGCTGGCCGTTCCGGCATGGGTCAGTGCGTGCAGGAATCCGATGAATCCTTCGCCCGATGAAAATCGGCCGCGTCCGCTCTCGCAACCGCTCAGCACCAGCATATCCGCAGGCAAAGCCCGGTTGTACATCTCATAGATATACAGGCTCCAGTTGGAGTCAGCCGTAACGCTACCGACGGCGGAATCCGAGTTGTCAAAAAACAGGATATGGCTGAACATCGGATCGGCGTCGGATAAGATAACATGAGTAGCCAGGTCGATGATTTTGTATTCAAGTCCGCCGCTCAGTAACCGGGCCTTGTGGCGGCGTTGGTCTGCAAATATGTCCGCGCCGGCAAACACATCCTGCGCCGCTTCGGTCTGCTTGACGGCGTAAGGGAGCGGATCCTGGGCGGTGAAAGCGGCGGAGGCCAGGCCAAGATAATTGCGAGACGCGCGGGAAGCCAGTCCGGATTGGTTTATGAACATGGAGGCCGATACCGCATACGAAACCGGGTATTTGCGGATCAGATAATTCTCCGAATGACTGCGTTCTTTCCCTTCGCCAGCTATCAGCATTTCAAACGGCAGATAAAACAGGACGTCATCCGGTATGATGACGAGTTCCCGTCCGGCTTCCAGCAAAGGTTCCCACGGAGCGAATAATACACGATATAAATTCCGCAGGTCGTCCGGTTTCGGATGCTGCGACGAAACGACGGCGGCGATTTTAGCTTTCAACGACCGATAATCCACCGGCTCGATCCGCGACGTTACATGTCCGTCCCGTATGACGATGCCGATCAGGGAATCCTTCAGCAGCGCATATT
>JBBIRG010000114.1:6661-7308 GCA_037441945.1 Bacteroidota bacterium
CGTTTTTTCATGCAGTTCGCCGATCGAGACGATTCCCGGTTTCCTGAGTTCGTAATAATCCGGACGGTGTTTCTTAATGGAATCCAGGTAGCGGGCTTTTTCCGACTCCAGCGCATACACTTCGAAATTTTTTTCCGTTTCCTGCCTGCCTGAAAGATTTTCCTGGTACCACAGATTGATCCGGCGCTCGGTTTGGGTTAAGCTGTCGATGAAAACCGATGGAACGTCGTTATAAAACCGGATATTTCCTTGATCGGCCAGATACCCGAGATACCGGGCTTTGACCATTTCAACGGTTTTCCAAGCGCGTTCATGATCGCCCTGCCGCGCGTAAAACCGCGCCGCTTCCTTGTACACCGGATGAACCTGCTCAAAGAATGAAGCGATGGCGGCGCCCTGCTGGAAAGACGACGATTTTTCCGCGTGCCCGATAGCCTGTTCGTGGTAACGTCGGGCCCCGGCCGTGTCCCGTTTTACATCAGCGATTTTTGCCAGGCCGGAATAGATGTTCCAGTTAAAAACAGAGTGTGAGAGCGCTTCCGCAAAACATTTTTCTGATTCGTAATATTGCTTGTTACTGAAATAGGCTTTACCCAAAAGACACAAAACGTTATCGATCATGATCGGATGCGATTTTTTATACCGAT
>JBBIRG010000115.1:0-7303 GCA_037441945.1 Bacteroidota bacterium
AATTCATTCAGGCGATGAGAAAAAATACTGATTCACCTGTTCATTAAAAATTTCGTCCGTTTTCGGATCCATCAGATTCAACCGGTATTCATTCATGATCATTTTAAAATGTTCCAGAAATATTTTCCACGCGGCGACCGAAACGGAATCATACACTTTTTTGCCCAATTCACCCGGAATCGGAGGTTTATCGAATCCTTCGAGTTCAGAACCTAATTTCACGCATTTCACCATTCGGGGCATAACGTCTCCTGTTTGTAAATCATGAACCCAACATGAATATTTTAACGTTATTTCACAAGAAATAATTCCTGAATATATCAAAAAAAATATAATGATTAGTATGCCACGGCGGATCGAACCATGAAAATGAAATCAGTAATCACTGTCGATACGATCGAGACTGAACGGAACTCAATCTGAAGTCTCGTTGGTTTTTAGAGATGCCGGATGTTTACCTTTTTTTATCCGGTAAAAACGACGTATCAATGTAATGCCTTTTCGGATCGTTGATGTCAATTAACACTGTTAATTTGGGCTGCTGGATAAAAGGTTTGGGATCGATCCAGATATGCTCGCTTTTAAATTGCATCGTCGCGCCGGTATAAGGATTATCCCAGTTGCAGATGATGATATAAGGCGACTTACCGTTGACTTTATAACTGGTGTCATGATGCACATGGCTGAAATCGGCCTGGACCGGCGTTCCGTTCTGTTTCAGCCAGGCGATCTCTTTCTGGCGGCGGATGTAACGGATCAGAAAAAATGAACCGATGGAACCGAACACGACGCCGATTGCCCCGAATACGGCTCCGATGTAAATCATATCATAATACCCTGCGATCTCGGCATTCTCCGGATCCTTCGGATCATAGCTGACGGTTACGCCGTCGCCGATCTTGTACTCCGGTTCGGACGCGCCGTTCCCCGACTCAAATGAAAACTTCTGTCCCATGTCGTTCCGGAACTCGATGACGGGATAATAATTGTCGCCGCTCTCGGAACCGGAACGCTTGACGACTTCGGTCACCCATCCCTGCGCCTGGACGGCCTTGCTCTGAAATGAAAATTCAATATAAAATAAAATCCCGCCAACGATCAAATGGACAACGCCCATCAACGTAAAAATGACGCCCAGGAGTTTCATCGAACGTTCCTTTCATTCTTTCAGTTCAATCGTTTTCATCGCAAACTTAAGGCGAATTACCGGATAACCGCAATTTTTCCCGTTTTTATTTTTTTCCCGTATTTAAACTGATAAATATAGACGCCGGACGGCACTTTTTTGTTGTTATTATCCCGGCAATCCCAGGAAAGCGCTTTGGAGTCCCAATACAGATCCGGCAGTAATTCGGTCCGATCCGATTTATAAACCTGAATTCCGGAAACCGAATAAATCTCAAATGAAACATCCATTCGTTTCGACAAACGGAATGAGAAACGTAACCGGTCTGTTTGCGAAAAAATCTTCAGAGGATTGGGATAGACTTTCAGATCAAGATCCTCGAGTACAGCCGTCGTCGGCTTTGCGCTGAATTGAAAAGAAAACAATTCCGATGAATTCCATGTTTTGTTGATGACGGCAATAATCAGCGAATCGGAAGGATTCAGTTGTTCGATCAAAATGGAAGTAGACGGCGTTAATGTATATACAACCGGAGCCGTTGACGGCCTTTTTTTGATTGCCATAATGGTATAATGACTATTCGCCGGTAAACCTGAAAACCGCAATTCCGCGTTGGTTTGATCAAAAACGGAAAACAAGTACCAGCGTGACGCCGCAGTTTTCAACGTGTTGCTAAACGACAAACTGTCGGTTAAAGCCGCTGCGGCCTGCCATTTGACCATTGGATATAAATATCCTTCCTGGTAATAATGGATTGTATCGGCGCGGTATCCGGTAAAATAATTCCATTTGACAAATTCCGGATACGCGTTCGACAGGGAAAAATTGGAATTTTCGGTAAGCGCCTGGTTCCATGCTTCCAGCGCGGACATGGAAGGAATCTTTTCCCACACGCGGCGGATCATCAAACGGTTAAATTGTTTTTGGATATAATGATTCCAGATTGCCATCGCGTACTCATGGGAGCCATTTGCTACATTCAGGGATATATGCGGCTGATTAAAATAATATTTCAAATAGTCAATATAATCGTTGACTTCAGGATAAACGACATCTTCCATCCAAGTCGAGGTCACTTCATAAAACCACCCATCGCCTGATGAATAAGTATTCTGATAAGCCAGCTGAACCGCGTGATGAAATTCATGCGCGCAGGTTACCCGCAGCGCGTTATATCCTTTGGTGTAAAAATTTCCGGCGAAATCGTTGTCTACTTCTATATAACTGGTATAAGTCCATGGATTTGTCGTAACCGCGCTGTCGGGCGTCGTGCTTCCGTAAAAACTTCCCTGTTCAAGAATATAAACATTGTAAAATCCGTAAATCGGAAAATTCGGCGGCTCCCGGTAACCCAGCGTGTCGACCGCGGTCCGGTAGGCTTTTTCCATCGCGCGACCCGTTTCCTCCACCCAGTCCGGAAGACCGTTTGAATTGGCGTCTAATGACGGCACCTTGTCAGCGCCCGTTGTATCATAATGAATATGAAACCGCTTCGGCTGTCCCTTGATGACGAAGGCGTGTATATACACAAACTGTGAGGAAGGCTTTGCGATTTTCAGGAACGGTTTTTCCTTCGACTGCAGCGCCAACTCATTCTTCACCCCGAAACCACATTTGACGGGCGCCTGTGAATGATACTCCGCCGGAAGGTTTTTGTGATCATATATCATTTGATGTTTCAGTTTCAGCGATTCGTCGTAACGGATCTTCCCGGAACGGTAGGCGTTCTCGATTTTGGTCAGAGAATTATCTTCCTGCGCGGAAACGGTTATAGCGACGGAAAGCAGAATGCCGAATGCGTAGCTAATTTTTTTCATGCCGGTCCTTATTTTTTTTTCTGAACGTTAGCGATAACGGAACGCCCTCGAACCCGTATGATTCCCTCAGCTGTTTTTCGAGATATTGCCGGTAATTCGCGGGGATAAGTTCGGGAAAATTGCTGAAGAACGCGAATACCGGCGGCCTCGCCTTGATCTGCGTCAGGTAATTGATGCGGATATCCTTTCCGCGCACCGCCGGAGGATGATTTTTTTCAATTGCTTGTTTGAGGAAAATATTCAGTTTTGCCGTGGAAACGGATTTCATGCGCTCGGTATGAACCTTCAGCGCGGCGTCGAGCGCTTTTTTTACGCGCTGTCCCGTTTTGGCGGAAATGAACACGTACGGAATGTACGTGGTCGGCGCCAGCGCCTTATCCAGATTGCGTTCGTAATGCAGGCTGGTCTTGCCGTCTTTTTCGATGATGTCCCATTTGTTAATTGCGAGGACAATCCCTTTTTTCAGGGTACGCGCCTGTTCCATCACGCGGATATCCTGCATGGCCAGACCTTCCGCGGCGTCAATAATGAGCAGCGCGACGTCGCAGGCCTGAATAGTTTTCGCGGTCCGGAGCGTGCTGTAAAATTCGAGGTTTTCTTTTATCTTCGTCTTGCGGCGCAGACCGGCCGTATCGATCAGCTTGATTTTTTTTCCATGGTATTCGACGTCTGTGTCGATCGCGTCGCGCGTGGTGCCTGGAATGTCGGTCACGATCAGCTTTTGCGAACCGACAATGGCGTTGACGAACGAGGACTTGCCGACGTTGGGTTTGCCGATCACGGCGACGTTGATGTACGTATCGTCCGTTATGATATCCTCGGCGGATGACAGATAATCGTCGCCGAGCCGTTCGATCACAAGGTCCAATAGATCGCCGATGGATCGGCCGTGAATCGCCGATACCGTCAGGGCGTCGCCTAATCCGAGCCGGTACAGTTCCGTATCCGCCGCGACGGATTGGATGATTTTCTCGTTATCGGCCTTGTTCGCAACAAGCAGACTGGGTTTTCCCGTCCGCTTCAGCATTTCGGCGATCTGCAGTTCGGCGACGGTCAGCACACTTTGCGCGTCCACCGTGAGAATGACCAGGTCGGCTTCGTCTATCGCGATCTCAGCCTGCTCGCGCACGGCGATATCCATGACGGATTTCGATTCGGGAATGTATCCGCCGGTATCCACCAGCATGAAACAACGACCGTTCCAGTCGGTCATTTCGTAATGCCGGTCGCGCGTGACGCCGGGCGTCTCATGCACGATGGCGTCGTCCGTCTGGATCAGGCGATTGAACAGCGTCGATTTGCCCACATTCGGCCTGCCAACAATGGCGACAACCGGTAATCGGTTCTTCTTGCTCATTCGGTGATTTATCCCTTGCATTTATTCAATGAATCCGATATTCTATGCGAAAATACCGGTGTCGCAAGACAAAAACAAGCTGAATTTTATGTTTATTCACGAAATCGAACTGAATCATTACCGGAATTTTTCGGAACGAAAATTTACGTTTAAGCCCGGAGTGAACCTCGTTCTTCTCGGAAAGCGCGGCGGAAAATCATCCTTCACCGAAGCCCTCACCGCGACATTCCTGCCGGTTCAGCAGGATAAACTCCGAAACTGCATCTCCGACGGGGAAAAACAAGCGTCTTTACGGATCGTTCTCAACAACGGTTCGGATTCCGTTGCAATCTCAAAAAAATGGACCGCGTCATCCGTCAGCCAGTGGTCAGCAGAGATCAACGAAAAAAAAATAAATCTTCTGACGGACGGCGACTTCAAAATTTGGATACAGTATTTTTTAAGTTACGCCTTCGGGTATACGCTGCGGGATTGCGGGGATACTCTTTATTCTGAAACGCTGACCGGAATTTATTCCCTGCTCATCCGTCTGATAACCGGAAAGCCCGCTATCGATTATGAATCACTGACCCGCCCAGGTTTCTGGATGGCCGTTTCCGGCGATGCGGACGGGATATTCATCGCGAATAAAATCGTTCACCTGAAATCAGCCGCCTCCGCATATGATGAAGACCGCCGCAGAAACCAGTATGACAAAGCTCGTCAAACAAAACAGATTGCGGAATGGAAAGAACAGCGCGACCGCCTGGCCGGCGACATCCGGGAATTTGAAAAGAAATGCGACGAGTGCCAAATCCGAGCGGACTTGATCCGGTCGGAAATAAAAAAAACAGCGCATATCGCGGAATACCTCGCCGATAAGCAGGCGGAACTGGAGAAAATCCTTTTTGAAATATCAACCCTCGAATCACTGATCGCTGAATCGTATACCGAAATGTCCGAGGAAGAATTCCGGTCTCTGGAACAGAAGCAAAAACGATATGATGAGCTGCAAAGACGCGTCAATGACATGGAAGGAAAAATCATCGAGCGTCGTCACCTTGAAAAAAATATAGCCGGACTGAAAAACGAGGAGAAGGAACTTGAAAAGGAATTGCAATCCGGCCTAACCGGGGACAGCGAAATTCAGGCGAAAAAACAGCTTCAGGCATACCGGAGCGAAATCCAAAAATCTGAAAAAAAAATCGATCAAATATCATCAGCCGAACAGGAACTGGTTTTTGTAAAAGAAGAATTGAAAACATACCTGGGCGATCATCATCAGTATGAAGTCCTGGTCAAAATCCGCCAGTGGATGAGCCAGAACAATCACAAGCAAATCCAGACGAACCTGAGCAAAGCGAATAAAACAAGGGATGAATTACAAAGGGAAATCGGCGAACTGGAAAGAACACGCGACGTTCATGCGGCCCTACGCCTGCAGAACGAACTCGCTTCCGCCGAACAAATGATGCTCCAGTCGCGGCTGACCCTGCGCGAACTGAAAGAAAAGCAAAACCGGTTAGCGCAGAAAATCGCGCCGTCCGGGGAAACCGAAACGCAAAAGACGGCCCCCCTATCCGTATCCCGTTACCTGCAGATGACGGAACTTGCCCGGAATAAGCAAACAGGCCGCCGGTTAGAGCAGACAAAGGAATCCTTTTCACGATTTCTCATATCAAATATTGAAACTTATTTAACGGACAAATCGGACGAAAGGATGTTACAAATTTTACGATCCGGTTTCACTGACGCTTTTCATGAATCCTCCGGTCTGAGCCGTACAGAAAGTTCATCCGCAGGCTTTTTGCTCCGTCTTTGCCTGCTCCAGCATTTTACGAAAATCAAATGGATGATCGCGGGAGCATGGGATGATTGCCATAATGAGCAAGCATCCGGTTCACACGCTTACAGGGACATCGATCAGCTGATTTTTTTCCGATAAAAATATTGTTTACATGTTTCGAAACAGGTATATATATAATGTAAAATTTTCATAAAATGAAAGGATCTGCCATGAAAAAAGCCGGAATAATTTTATTGCTGGGAATTGTTACTTTTTTTATAATTCCCGGTTGCGGTGAAGACGGGGAACCGACCGATGATCCCGTTATTGTCGGAAAAGTAATCGACGCGTTGAATTTATCGCCCGTCGAAGCAGCGCAATTATATCTTCTTTACAAATCGAAAGTCACGCAGCAATGGACTCTGATCGATTCCGCTCTCACAGACTCAACCGGATCTTATAAATTCATGGTCCAGGTCGACCGTTCTTACCAGGTTCAGGCTGTTGCGAACGGTTACAAGATCAACAAGGCTGTTGACATTACCGCGGAGAACCTCTATGCCGTGGTTGACTTTATCCTTGCGCCATCGAGCATTTCCATAGCTATCGGATCCGTATCGGGCCGCGTCGTGGATAAAAACAACGATCCCATCGAGGGAGCGGTTGTATCCATCAGCGGGGGAATGTACACTAACGGCTATTTTGCGTCAACCACCACCAACGCCCAGGGAGCATTTGGAATCGGCGTCATACCTATTGAAATGAGCGGTTATACTATTCCTTACTTTACACTGAAAGCCAGCAAAAGCGGATATCGTTTCGCTATATTAGACTGCGTTAAAATCTATGAGAACCAAACGACCGGAAATCAGATTTTAAAACTTAAACCCATTGGTAATTTAACCGCGATTTGGTCGGATAATTTTGAAAAGGCCGGTAACTGGGAAGCAAACGGATTATGGCGTCGGCAGGCAAACGCCGATATTAAAAACGCCGCTTATCCGAAATACGTCAGCCTTGGTCCGGATGACTACACTGAAGGCGCCATTCCGCAGGCCTATCAGGGAAATTACTGTTACTGGTACGGCGTCGCTAATCCCGCTGACGTCCCTGATAATATGGCCGACAGCACGGGTATAGGAAACTTCATGTCGAAACAAGTTGTAAACGATAATTTGTTAAGCGGCGGTACATCGGATTATTCCAATTCCGGAACGCTTACCTATACCGACAGTATT
>JBBIRG010000116.1:0-1753 GCA_037441945.1 Bacteroidota bacterium
CGAGTATGCCGCGCAACGGGAAAAGGCAACACTGGAAATAACCTTCGGCGATTTCTTTCAGCTTGGCATGAAAATAAAAATCATCATGGTTGAGTTTTCCGATCGCTTTCGTCCACCAGCGCGGATCGTTATGATTGAACGCCGCACAGTCGGTATTCTGGCAATCCAGCTGATCGCCTTTGGGCCGGCCCAGCACCGGCAGAAAGTACAGCGTCTCCGTCCCGAACGCGCCGCGAATTTTATCTAAGGTCTGGTGCATCTGCGCATCCACGCGCTGTGCGGCCTGAAGCCATATCGCGTCGATCAGCAGGGGCTCGAAGTAAAATACCAGTTCAAAAAACGGCCGGCGCGAAAGATCTATAGTCTGGATCTCGGGAATCCAGTGAACGCCGTAATGGGAAAAAGGAACCAGCTGCATTTCGTGTTCGTTGACTGTGAAGAACGCGACCGACTGAATATGCAGCTGCTCGGCGATCAGTTTAGGAAGGTCGGCGCATAGCGAGTCGCGGTTTGAATAAGCGAGAATCTGGTTCGCCAGCATGTTCATCTGAAGAAGATCGTGGTTATTCGCCTTGATATCCTCCAGCAGAAGGTCTAATCTCTGGTTGGCGCTCTTGATCTGGTGGTTTGTGTTAAAAAGATCCTGTATCTTTTCCGTCAGCCGCTGAACCAGCCGGTGCGTGAATCGCCTCAGTTCGGAATAATTGAGTTCTACCGTCGCTGGATTGACCGTCCGGCGCCCGCTTTTAATGAAGGACTGGATATATCCGGTTAACATCGCGGGATCCACTGGCTTGATCAGCTTGCCGTCGATCGAAGCGAGATTCGCCAACGGATGTTCTTCGCCGGAATCATGCCCTGTAATCATGACGATGGGAATATGCTGTAGCTGGTCGATATGCCGGAAATGCAAAGCCGTTTCATAACCGTCAACGCCGGGAAGCATCAGGTCGAGCAGAATCAGGTCGGGCTGGTCGCTGAGCGCAAGCGCGATCCCTTCCTCGCTGCTTTCCGTAACCGTCAGCGCATGGCCCATTTCCTGGACAATCGCCTCAATGATCCTCTGGGAAACGGGATCGTCTTCGATGTATAATATTTTTTTCATCCCCGTATTTTTTTCATCCCCGTCCTGTGATTTGCTTAGCGTTGATTTCCGGAGGCACTTCGTAATATTCACTCGTCGGTTTTGAAATGGCGGTTTTACCGAGCTGGCTGAACAACTCCGTCAACTGTTCGCATCCGGTTCCTTTGACGCCTTTGACCGTATATTCCACCTGTCCGTCCGGATGGAGCGTGAATTCGATTTCTTCCATGATCAACTCCACTTTCTGAGCACTAAGCGCACTGCCTGTTTGTCGTCGGTCTGTTCACTGACTAATTTGAATCCGGCCTGATTTGCTTCAGCCAAGATTTTCCTGTACGCGTACCGCTGGGTCAGCTGTTGCAAAAAGCGGTCTTTTTTAGCGAGTATCATGTCGTCGCCGGCGAGAGTGAATTCGCCGTTCGTATCCCTGACAAATCCGACAATGCCGAACGGCGTTTTTACGGCTACATCCACATCATAGGACCGGCCGAGCAGGGTGCGAATTTTTTTGGTTTTGAGCACTTCGCATTTCAGGTCTGAGAGCGCATCCTTAAGATGCGATTCTTCGCGAAGCTCGGTCTGGACCGATACATATTTGGACATGCGTTGACTTTCTCAGGAAGGATTTCTGTGTACCACCATCGAGCCGGCCTGGTGGGTCGGCATAAT
>JBBIRG010000116.1:1763-7301 GCA_037441945.1 Bacteroidota bacterium
GATTTCATGGATATTCACATGCGGCGGACGCGTAACGGCAAACAAGACAGCTTCAGCGATATCGGAGCCCGTCAGCGCCTGAATGCCTTGATATATTTTTTTTGCCCGCTGTTCATCGCCGCGGAAACGTACCATACTGAACTCGGTTTCTACAAGTCCCGGATCAATGGTTGTGACGCGTACGGGACTGTCGACAAGGTCAATCTGCATGCCTTTGGTGATCGCGGCGACGGCGTGTTTCGTGGCGCAGTACACGTTTCCTCCGGGATAAACCTCATGACCCGCGATGGAACCGAGATTCACGATATGACCGGATCCGCGCGCAACCATGCCCGGCATGACCGCCCGGCTGACGTATAAAAGACCCTTGATGTTGGTATCAATCATTTCATCCCAGTCGGCAACGGACGCTTCGTGAACTTTATCGAGTCCGCGGGCCATACCGGCGTTGTTGATCAGGATATCGATTGCGCGCCATGCTTCGGGCAATTCTTTAATCGATTCTTCCACCATGCTGGAATTAGCCACATCCAGCCGCAGAACATGCAAATCCGTCTGAAACCGTTCTTTCAGGGACTTCGCCAAAGCTTCAAGCCGGTTTTCGCGCCGCGCGCTCAGGATCAGTTTCGCGCCGTTTTCCGCGAACAGTTCCGCGCACGCTTTGCCGATGCCGGCCGTTGCGCCGGTTATGAATACGATTTTATTCTTTACCGGAACCAATCTGCATTCCTTTCATTTGGCGAATCTGGTTTTTTTTATCCCGCAAATGTAATCAATCAGGATTCCTGAAACAAGCGATTTGTTAAATTTGGATGAAAAAGGGCTCAAACAGAAAAAAAAACAACAAAACTTGCTTAATCTTAATAAATGTGTTAAATTGTCAAATATGACCGGTAATAATTTGTTACATCAAAATGAAATAAATAAAGATTAACGACAGGAGAAAAACATGAGGACAGCCGGCATTTTCATCGCAATCATCTTGTGGATTGCACAACCGGCATCCGCGCAGGACCAGCATACGCTGACATTTGCCGGGGAAAAAATAACCATCAACTGCAGCGCTCGAGACCCGATGGGTTTCTGTAAAACCATCGCCATCGTTTCCTCAACACCCCTGCTCGTTTATTTCATGAAAAACGACAAAACCGAAGCCAGCATCATGGGCAACAACGTTAATATTTATTACAAGAAAAACGAACAGGGCAACGACGTATCCGACATCGTCATCGACGGAAAAAACTGGTGGTCGGCCCGCTGCCTGTATTACGTCACGACCTGGACCAACGCGAATTCGGTCGTGTATAACGGAAACCGTCTCGAGCTGATCAGCACGCTTCATTTTGAGCAAACCGGTTTTCCGTTCAGCATATCCAAGATCGCCAAGACGGAAAGTTTCTGATCTTTTCTTGACACACGCCGCTTTCATAGCGGCGTTTTTTTTGGTGTTTTCATGAAACACGTTATTTCGTTTCTGATTAGCCTGGCAATCGCACTGCCCGCATGGGCTCAGTTCACAAATTATCGTGTCAGCGCGGAATGGGCATATCGGCCAGAAGAAGTATCGATCACCATTGACCCCACGAATCCTTTGCGCCTTGCGGCGGGATCGAATCTGAATTATTATTACTATTCGACGGACGGCGGAATGAACTGGTATACAGGAACTCTGACCAGTTCACTTTACGGCGTCTGGGGCGATCCGGTTCTCCGGTTCGACGCGCTGGGCAATCTGTATTACAGCCATTTGTCGAATCCCCCCGGCGGTTCCGGTTACTGGATCGACCGGATCGTCGTACAAAAATCCACGAATGGCGGTCAAACATGGAATCAGGGCGTCGGCGTGGGATATAATCCGCCCGTGAAAAACCAGGACAAGGAATGGCTTGCGGCGGATATAACGAATTCAGCATACCGGCATAACCTGTACATTTGCTGGACGGAATTTGATGATTACGGCAGCGCGTCATCCGCCGACAGCACACGCATTCTTTTTTCTCGCAGTACGGATCATAGCGATACGTGGAGCGCTCCGATCCGAGTCAGCGATACTGGCGGGGACTGCATCGACGATGATAACACGGTTGAAGGCGCCGTACCCGCCGTAGGCCCGAACGGCGAAATTTATACCAGTTGGTCCGGCCCCCTCGGCATTATGTCCGATAAATCCACGGACGGCGGACTGACTTTCGGTCAGGATGTGTTTGTCACCGATCAGCCCGGCGGATGGGCGCAGGACATCCCGGGCATTATGCGCTGCAACGGCATGCCTGTTACCGCCTGCGACATCAGCGATTCACCGTACCGGGGAAGAATATACATTTTGTGGTCCGATCAGCGCAACGGCGTTAACAACACCGACGTTTTCATAATCAAATCAACCGACGGCGGCGATACATGGCATGACCGGGTCCGTGTGAATAACGACACGACACAGACTCATCAATTTTTACCGTGGATGACGGTCGATCCTATAACCGGTTTTCTTTATGCCGTGTTTTACGACCGCCGGAATTTGACCAATGATTACACCCATGTTTACATGGCCGTATCACGAGATGGGGGCGAAACCTTTGAAAATTTCAGGATCAGCGAAACATCGTTCAAACCGTTAGGAGGCATTTTTTTCGGCGATTACATCGACATCGCGGCCTATAACCGTAAAGTCCACCCGATCTGGATGCGGATGGACGGCACCAGCACGCTCAGCGTCTGGACGATGAAATATGAAGATACCACGCAAGTCATAGCCGCGAAAGAAATAACGCCTGTTCCCCGTTTCACGTCGCTTCAACAGAATTACCCGAATCCTTTCAACCCCACGACCGTGATCCGTTACCAGTTATCAGCCGGCAGTAAGGTGACATTAAAAATTTACAACACGCTCGGCCAGGAAATTGTGACATTAACCGATCAGCAGCTGCAGCCGGGTATTTACAACGTACCGTGGAACGGCCGGGACAGGAATAACCGTCCCGTATCATCCGGAGTGTACCTGTATCGTCTCACGGCGGGTGATTTCGTTCAAACAAAAAAAATGGTGCTGGTCAAATAAGAATTGTTTATAGAAAAATATTTTAACTGAAGGAATACGGATCAGTTCTCAACCGCCTTAAGGATAATGTCGTCCACCGAAGCGATCAGCGCGTCTAACGGAAAAGGTTTGAAAAAATATTTCACATCCTGCGCTTTGAAAAACCCTTCATGATTCCGGTCTCCCGTCAGGAAAATAAATTTCCGGACATACCGGCCGGATTCACTTTTCAATTTTTCAAATAAATCAAAACCGTTCATATCCGGCATATTCACGTCGGAAACGATCACGTCATAGTAACGACTTTCAACGGCCTGAAGCGCCTCTTTTCCGTTCTTAGCCTCATCGATGAGAAACCGTTTTCCAAAAATCCTTGCCAGCAGTTTCAGGATGATATCGTCGTCATCAACGATCAGGATCCGCTTGTCCCATATTCTCTGCATGCTTTTCAACTGTTCATGAAGCGCCTTTTCGCCGGTACGCTCAATGATAAAGCATTCGATTTTATCTAAGTGATTCTGAATTTTCGCCGCAATGCGTTTGAATTCCGGATTTTGCTCGTTGATCGCGGTGATCGTAAAGATAAATAAGTCATTCCATTCTGAAAATTCCGTTTCAATAATGGATTGCAACAATTCATTTTTCGACAATCCCACGTTCTCAAGTTTGGCCAGGAGTATCTCGATTTGCGAAAGCAGCAGGCTTTTCCGCTCTTCGGAAATCATCACATCGGCCACGTATTCCCGAGTCGTCAAATCCCTCATGATTTCGTAATGATACTGTTCATCGTCGGCAAGAATTTTCAGAAAGCCGCTGAATTCGGCGTCTTCCGCAAAATATCCGGAAGCTTTGCGGTAGAGCTGGGCGGCTGTATGTTCGAGTTCGGCGAAATATTCAATGAGGGTTTGCATAGTGAGAAATCCTTCATCCGTGGAGGCTTTAAGGAATAGAACGTCCAAATGCCCTGAATATTTCAAACAATCTTGTGTTCCGTCCGCCGGATAATCTCATTCTGCAGGTCTTCGCCGAGATCGTTAAAGTAATCGCTGTACCCGGCAACGCGGACGATCAGGTCGCGGTAACGTTCAGGATGTTTCTGCGCGTCTTTCAATGTATCCGCAGAGACAACATTGAACTGAACATGATGGCCGTTGAGCCGGAAGTAGGCGCGCACCAACGACGTCAGCGCGGGAACAGATTTCGGACTGTCAAAAAACGAGGGCGTGAATTTCATGTTTAGCAGGGTTCCGCCGGTGCGCACATGATCAATTTTGGAAACGGTTTTAATCACGGCGGTAGGGCCTTTACCGTCAGCGCCTTGAACCGGAGAAATGCCTTCGGAAAGCGGCATGCCCGATTTGCGTCCATCGGGCGTGGCGCCGGTTACGCTTCCGAAATAGACATGACAGGTTGTCGGCAAAAGATTGATCCGGTGAACGCCTCCCCGCGGCGCGGGACGGCCGTCAACAGCGTTATAAAACATCTCAAAAACCATTTGCGCATGCTGATCCGCGTAATCGTCATCATTGCCGTATTTCGGCGTTTCATAGATCAACTGACGAAGAAGTTCAGTGTGTCCGTTAAAATCCGATTCCAGCGCGGAGAGAACATCATTCATTGTGAATCTCAGGCGATCAAAAACATGATACCGTAACGCGGTCAGGCAGTCGGTGATGCTCCCCATACCGACGCCCTGGATGTAACTGGTGTTGTACCGCGCCCCGCCGGCATTATAGTCTATCCCTTTTTCAGCGCAATCATCAATCAGCAGGGACAGGAACGGCGCCGGCATTTTTTCGGCGTACAGATCTCCGATGATCCGGTTACCTCGGATCTTGATTTCTGTAAAATGATTCACTTGCTTTTCATAAGCTTTCAGCAGTTCATCCCATGTCCCGAAATCGAGGGGTTTCCCGGTCTGCAGACCAATGCGTTTACCGGTGCGCGGATCCTGGCCGTCATTAAGCGTGATCTCAAGGATTTTGACGAGATTGAAATAGCCGGTCAGGATATAGCACTCCGCGCCAAACGCGCCCGATTCCACGCATCCGCTGGCCCCCCCGTTCCGCGCGTCTTCGATGCTTTTTCCCTGCCGCGTCAGCTCCTGGAAGATAGCGTCGGTATTAAAAATCGACGGCTGTCCGAATCCGGTCTGTATGATTTTCAGTGCCCGGCGGATGAATTCGTCCGGATTATCGCGGCTGACCTGGATCATCGAACTCGGCTGGAGCAGGCGCATTTCTTCTACAACATCCAGAATCATATAACTCAGCTCATTCACCGCGTCGCTTCCGTCCGTTTTAACGCCGCCGGTATTGATCAGCGCGAAATCAGTGTAAGTGTTACTTTCCCTAGCGGTCACGCCGACTTTCGGCGGCGCGGGATGATTGTTGAATTTGATCCAGAACGTCTGCAGAAGCTCAACTGCTCTTTCGCGCGTAAGACGGCCTTCGCTGATATCCCGTTTGTAAAACGGGTATAGATGCTGATCCAGCCGGCCGGGT
>JBBIRG010000117.1:0-7266 GCA_037441945.1 Bacteroidota bacterium
TGACGTCCGCATGGGATACGGATTCGGCATCCGCGCGTTCATCGGATTTTTCGTCCTGCGCTATGACCTGTCATGGAATATCGCCAGCCCGCGGTTTACCGGAGGAGATGCCAAGCATTACTTCTCGATAGGATTTGATTATTAATTTCTGTGACTCCTAAAAGAGCGCCGCAGATTCGCTGATTCAGAAATAAACAGAAACGATTCGAAAAAAAAAAACCATCTTCATAGAAGATGGTTTTTTTTTGCAATAGGGCTGGTATTACTCGCCGGCGGTTTCCTGCAGGCGGCAGCTTTCGAGGATGATGTTCAGCGTGGATGTTTTTACCGTTTGCGGTTCATTAGTGATGTCATGCTGTTTGAACGTGAATTCACCGCGCTTCCAAACGGAAATGATGAACATCGCTTTTTCATCCTTGTCATCCCCAAGTTCCGCATGAATAATTTCACCTTCCTTTATGACAATCGTCGCTTCCGGGTAATATTGCCGCCGTATGGTCAATGTTCCGGATTTTTTATTGATATGCAATAACTGCAGGATTTCGATCAGGCTCAGTTCGGACAGGTCGCCACTGAACGATCCTCTCTGCGGCGCGTCGATTTCGTTGATTTTGTTAACATGCTTCAGCATATCACGCACCTTGGCAAGCAGCACTTCGCGGTTAATCTCGGATTTAATGAGATATTGGTCGGCGCCCGCCCGGAATCCTCGCTTCTGCGTGACGTCGGCGTCGATGGATGTAAGAAACATGAACGGAACCATGGAAATATCCGTCTCCGTGCGGATCTTCTGGCAGAGGGAAATCCCGTCTAATTTCGGCATCATCACGTCGGATATGATCAGGTCAGGTTTTTCTTTCTTCGCTTTTTCAAAACCTTCCTCGCCGTTGGCCGCATGGATGACTGAAAAACCTTCCTTCTCCAGGTTCATGCTCAAAAGCTTTGAAATATGAGGGTTGTCGTCGACGATGAGGATAGATGCTTGTTTCATATGCGTTCCGGTTAGATCGGGGTTAGCAGAAATAATCAACCAAAGTTAAACGGAAGTGGTCGTAAAATCAAGAAAAAAATACAGATTGTTTTTAACAGATTGTATTTACAGAAAAGAAAACTCTTGACTTTGTGGTATAAGGGTATTATTTTTGCATTAAAACAATACACATTGCTAGTCTAACTCCAAATCAACCATGAGGGGTTTATGAAAAAAATCGAACCAAACAAACGAGTTCTGATTGGCGTTATTTCCTGCCTGATGCTGATCCTGGAAATTCCGGTATCCGCTCAAACCGGATCTCAATGGAAAAATCTTGGTCCGTATGGAGGAATAGTCAATGGGCTTGTTGCGAACTCAAAGAATCCCGGTGTACTGTTAGCCGGAACAAGAACCGGGGAAGTTTATAAAACAACGGACAACGGACAAAACTGGTTTTACCTGAATACCGTAGGCAAACCCATCCGAACCATGATTATCGACACGATCAACAACAATAATCTGTATGTATTTGCCAGGCATGATGCGGATACCGTATCGCCCCAGGTTTTCGTCTCAACCAACGGCGGATCATCATGGAGTTCCAGTTATTCGCTGGACTTTAAAAATGTCTTTGATGCGTATATTAATCCGCAAAATACAACGCAACTCTACGCGATCAGCCGCGATAAAATCGTAAAAAGCATGAATAAGGGATTAAGCTGGTCGCCGATCCGTATGGCGGGAGATACATCGGTTCTGACCGCCATGGCTGTTAATCCGCAGGATCCGTTTAGAAAATTTTTCGTTGGGTACATCAACGAAGATAACCAAAGCGTGATTCAAAGGACGCGTGACGGCGGATATTATTTTGAAACAAAGCTTACTTTGCCTGAACATTGGGTTATAACTAAGATGTTTGTCGCCAATGATCCGACAGCGACGGTTTTTGCCGTTCTGGGCATGGATAGGCCGGCTTTCGACAGCGTTAAGATTATTTACAGTAAAACGAACGGCAACAGCTGGAATACAGCTTATACGGCTCAAATTGATCGCCGATTTGAATCTACGGATCAATATCTGGATTCTTACCGCTGGCTTACTTTTTCCGATCCAAACGCCTATGTCGTTAATCTGCCGAATGGAATATTTAAATCCAATGACGGCGGAATGTCCTGGTATTTAATCCCAAAAGAATATCAGGAAAGCGGTATGGTTCAATATTTGACACGCGCGCCGAACGATACGACAACATTTTATTCATCCGTATTACCCTCCTTGGTAAAATTTTCTTTAGGATCGTCGGGTTCTCTTGGAGCGGTCGATATCTCATACGGATTAGCGGCTTTCCCAATTAACAAGATGATGTTCGCGGACGAACAGAACCTGATTGCGCATATTACCGATAATACCAATAATAACGAAATCAACGCATTAATGTTTAGTCAGAATCTGGGTCTGGATTATGAATTTTTACAAAACAAAACAAAACCTGTTACGGCTTTCTGGTCGAATGTATCGGATCAATTCGTCTGGCTTGAAGAGAACGGAACTTGTTATGTTTCTCCCGATATGCGTGTCAAGGATTCAATCAATTCGGTCTTTGGTATGGGAACCGGAATGATTACAAGCGCTTTTAGCATGAATTATTTTTTCGAACTATCAGAGGACAACTATACGGATTCTACGCTGATGATTGCCGCGGGTAGTTCCGGCGGTTTCAATAGTATATGGATGTCCCTGGATGACGGAGCCAATTGGGCCAATATCGGTTCCGCAATTTTTGGAAACCAGCCTGTCAAATCCATTTCCGCTTACCTTTTCGAAATCGGGGGAATTTCCCGTATTCGTATTTTAGCGGCGACGGAAAACAATATTTACGCCATGGTGAAAGGCGTAACCGCATGGAACATGATCTATAGCGCGCCGAGCGGCTCAATAATCACGCAAATGTCTTCTAACTTTAATACCGCGCTGATATCCGCGGTGAGCGGACCAAATTCTACAATCGCAAAATTATTTATCAGCCGGTTTATTCCGGACAGTTTAAAATGGGCGGCGGAGGATATCACATCGTCCATCAATCATTTATTTGCCCTGTACGGTCCCGGACGTATTGTTGACGTCAACTGCGCCGAGGACGGGAATTATTTGATATTGGAGCATAGCCGCGCCGGCGAGACGACGAAACGGAAACTTTATAAAATCGGTTACAACCCTCAGTCTGTGCGCTGGGTTGAAATCACCGAGTCGCCGGTGGATGCGTTCTTGTTTTCGTCAATCGGAACCAACTATACCTATGAAGGCAACAGTTTCAATATTTACGCTTCCGCGAATAACGGCGTCTGGCAGTTGAAGCAATCGCCGATCATCACTCATGATTCGGTCTCCGCAGCCCCGGCGGCGGAAGTTCTTACCGGAGAGACGGATTTTTCAGTGATGTATCATAACGCGGGATCGGCGTTTGCCGTTATTGACGCCTTTATTATTCAGGACGATCCGGAAAGAAATTTTTCATTCGCGGATACGACCGACCGTAGCGATGGATTATTCCTTGATATCAAACAGGGAACGCCCCTGGATTTGGTTTTTCATCCCAAGACCATAGGTCATAAACAAGCCACTTTGTATGCATCGCTCAAAACGCCTAAATCGGTTGGAAGCGGCGACAGTACGATCACTCTCAAAACCCGCCTGACTGGAAACGTAAAATTCGCGCAACTGGGAACCGGACTCAAAGGCGATTCGCTGAATATGGGCGCAACAATGATCGGCACAACGCTCACGAAAACTTTTACTATCCGAAACCTCGGGACGGAAATCCTGGACGTATACGATATATACCTAGTCAACGCGGGAACATATTTTGATCTTCTCACCGATACCACGGAATTTTCGTTATCGCCCGGTGAATCAAGACCCGTATGGATTCGTTTCGACGCCGGGTCTGCGCCCGCGCTTGTTACCGCGGAATGCTGGATTTATTCAACATCCTATAACAGTCAGAATAACCGGCCTGACACACTGAGAAAAATTTCGTTAACCGCCCGCGCAAGTCGGATGGAATGGATCCAATCCGGGAACCCTACGCTTAATCAACCCTATTCGCTTGACGTCACCCTGGCGGACATGAAAAACAGCGCCGCAACCGCGGTTCTCAAATACTGGCCGACAGGCTCGTCATCTTCGGCGTTAAAGATCCGTCCGCTCATACAGGTTCCGTTTCCCGATAATCATTTACATCTCAACGTCGCCATCCCTTCCGAGGATATTACCGAAAAAGGGATCACTTTTTACATCGAGATTACGGACAGCGTCAAAATATGGAAATATCCCGAAGACGCGGACATTTCGCCCTTCCGGCTCGGGGTGCGAATTCCATCGCCGGGACTGAACAGCGGCAGTTGGGTAACCTTACCCGGCGGCGCCTCGCGTAAAGCTTACCGCATGATTTCATTTCCCGTAGACCTGGATAACAATTCCGCTCAATCGGCTTTCGCCGCGAGCCATCTGGGCGAACTGGGCGATAAAGGCGACTGGCAGCTCTACCGGTGGGACCGTGCGTTAAATCAATTTATCAGCGCCACCAATAGTTCTCATTCATTCGGAAATATTATCAGCGGAAAATCCTATCTTCTGATCACGCGCAAGGCCAAATCTCTGAATTCGGGTTCCGGGATATCCGTTGTTCCGGGTTCTGCCCAATCATTGATCCTACCGGGCTGGAATATGATTTCGAATCCTTACACCTTCCCGATTTCATGGAATAGTGTTGTATGGGAAAATAATAATCGCGTCGAACTCAGGAACCTTGTCATTCTCAATAACGGCCGGTTTGAATATGTGGATGAGAACGCGCTCCGGCTTTTCCGACTTGATCCGTGGAAAGGATATTTTTACTACTCCGATACGTCAACCTTCATCATGAAATTCCCCGCAAGGGACGCCGGGTTATTCAGCAAAGAAATCAGTGAAAATCCGGTTCCCCCGCTATTCGCCATTCAGGCTGAACTTTTATCCGCGCAAAACGATCGCGTTGGCATTATTGAATTCGGCGAACATGCCGAAGCGCTGAACGGCCTCGACCCGCTTGACAAACCGGCTCTGCCCGCATTCTCCGGCGAGGACATACAGATACGATTGTCCGGACCGGTCGGTAAATTACTCCATTCCGATTTCCGGAGAAATTCTGAGTCAGGCAACAGCTGGGATTTCGAAATCATCAAACTGGAGCGCGATCAGTCGCTATCGCTCATGTTCAACGGGACAGAAAATCTCACTGACGGATTTATGCTTGCCGTGTTGAACCGAAATACCGGAAAATTAGAATATATGACTTCAGGAGCAGATCACCGCGTCCGCGGCTCCGGAACGGGAACTGTCCAATTCCGCGCATTTGTCGGCACAAAAGATTATATTGAATCCCAGGCGCTGAACACGATTCCGTCTGAATTTTACCTTGCACAGAATTATCCGAATCCGTTTAATCCGTCAACAACCATTCATTACGGACTTCCTTCCTCGTCCAATGTGGAACTGTCTATTTACAACAGCCTCGGGCAAAAAGTCCGGACCTTGTACAGCGGCATCCAAAATGCGGGTCAGCAGCGGATCGTCTGGAACGGAAGAAACGACAACGGCGCTCATGTATCCTCGGGTATTTACATTTTCCGAGCTTCCATCCGGTCTCTTGAGGACGGCGGTCATTTCCGCCAAAGCAGGAAAATGATGTTAGTCAAGTAAGTCAAACATTTATTCCATAAGGATACATATCATGAAAAATTTAATGTTTATACTCATCGCCGCCATTATGGTTTATACGCCTGAACGGCCGCTTTCGGCGCAGGATAAAAAACCTCTTGTCGCCGTGCTTGATCTCCAGGTGACCGGCGGAATACTAAAATCAGAGGCGCTGGCGCTGTCCGACCGGCTTCGCAGCGAAATGCAAAATCTGAAGAAATTCGACCTGATTGAACGATCGCAAATGGATGCCCTGCTCAAAGAACAGGAATTTTCGATGTCGGAATTCAGCGAGGACGCAGCGGCCAAAGCGGGAAAACTGCTGAGCGCCGAACAGGTCGTCGTCGGAACCATCGGCAAAGTGGGCCGCACGTACACGGTCGACGTCAGACTGATCGACGTAACCAGCGGAAAAGTAATAAACTCATCACAGCAAGATTATGAAGGGCCGACGGAAGGACTTGTCCAGGTCATGCGCAACGTAGCGCGGACATTCGCGGGTTTATCGCCGCTGAAAATTAAAATCGCTTCTAACGCCAAATGGTACGCCATCGGCGGCGCGGCGATTGCCGGCGGCGGCGCGGCGGCATTTATGCTGATGCAGAAAGATAAAAAATCCGGCGTAACTTCTTTTTCCGGGCCGCCAGGTTTGCCGTAGCTTTCACAATAAAACGGCCGTTGGTTCATTTCTGACAAGACAGCTCAAATGACTTGTTGCCATGCATTTTCATTTGTTTTTCGTGAACAAATCGGATATATTCTTCTGTCTTTTCAGAGATATTTACGCCATGAAGGTGTAATTTTATTTATTAACCCATGATCGGATCATTCTATGAATACGAGCGGCCGTACCTGGAGTTTTTCAACAGTAGGCGGCGTAAAACGCGTTAACTTAGAAACCGGCGCCGACCTGATTCACCTTGACGAACTGGATCAGAAACTCTGGACAGCGCTGAGTTGCCCGGTTGACGGACTTGAAATCGACAGTAAAACGCTCGACTTAATTGACACCGATCATGATGGACAGATACGCGTTCCTGAAGTGCTGGCAGCCGTTCGCTGGATTACAACGGTAATCAAAAATCCCGGCGATATCATGAAAGGGGAAAAATCGTTAAAGCTGTCCTCGATCAGCGATCAGACTGAAACAGGCGCAGCGCTGCTCGCCTCGGCGAAAACAATCCTGAAAAATATCGGCCGAGAAAACTCGGATTCTATTTCGGCGGATGATACGGCTGATACTCAGAAAATAATTCAGGGCACACGGTTCAACGGCGACGGCGTAATCACCGAAGATACGCCCGAAGACCCGGAATTGTCCGGACTGATCCGTGATATCATTGCCTGCGATGGCTCCAGCCCCGACCGTAGCGGCAAACCCGGAATTACCCGGGAGATTCTTGACCGGTTTGTTGAAAATACAAAAAACTATGCCGGCTGGTTCGCGCGGTCGCTTACCGAAAAAGAAAAACTGCTTCCTTATTCGGACGACACGGAAACAGCTTACCGAATTTTCCAGGAAATCGAGTCCAAAACAGACGATTATTTCATCCGCT
>JBBIRG010000118.1:0-7215 GCA_037441945.1 Bacteroidota bacterium
GAAGGCGCCGAAGTCGGTGATGTTCTTGACCACGCCCTTGCGCACCTGACCGACGGCGAGCTCCTTCATCAGGTGCTCGCGCTTGTGGGCGCGCTCGTTCTCCAGGATCACCCGCCGGCTGACGACGATGTTCCGTCGCGCCTCGTCGATCTTCATGTTATCCTCGGTGTGCACGCTCCAGGGAATATCGATCAGCCAGTCAATGTAGGTCCGCGCGACAGTATATTCCGCAGCCATAGGCGGCATTCTCGAAAGACGGTCGAGTTCCTTTTTCGCGACCTCTTGAATCTCCTTTGGCATTTGGGCTTTTTCAATTTTTTCCTTAAGCTCAGCCAGCTCGGGATTGCTGAACTCATTTTCACCGAGCTCCTTTTGGATCGCTTTCATTTGCTCACGCAGATAATATTCACGTTGCGTCCGCGTGATCTCGTCCTGCACGTCCGACTGGATTTTGTTTCCCAGTTCCAGCGTCTGCAGCAGACGGTTCAGGATGACGTGCGTTTTATCTAACCGTTCCTTGACGTCCAGCGTTTCGAGAATGTCCTGCTTTTCGTGCGTCGGGATGTTGATGGCGGAAATCGCTATATCCGCGATGCGGCCGGGCTGCTGAATGTTCAGAATCATAGAGGTCTGTTCGGCGGTGATGTACGGCGCCAGGTTCGCCATTTTTTGGAAAATGTTTTTAATATTATTAATCAGCGCGTCCACGGTGATATCGCCGGGCAGAATCACGCTTTCCTCGAGTTCAATAACCTTCGCTTTCCAGTAAGGCTCATCTTGAGTAAACGAATCGATCCGTATCCGTTTGACGCCCTGAACGATAACGCTTTTGCTCCCGTCGGGCATATCGAAAACGCGCATGATGTGCGCCGCGACGCCGTGGTGAAACATATCAAGCGGCGATGGATTCTCGATAGCGCTTTCTTTCTGAGCGACGATGCCGACCAGCCGGTTTTCCTCAAAATGCTCTGAAACCAGGCGCAGCGTCTTGTCACGGCCGATCGACAGAGGCATGATTTGCTGCGGAAAAAGCACTGCGTTCCGGAGAGGAATAACAGGCAGTATGTCCGGCAGCTGCCCCTTGCGTTGTTTTTTTCCGTCGGTCATGATTTGCTCTTTCAGTGTTTTCGTCATGCGGGTCCTTCGTTGCTTGTTGGATTCTTTAAATATAATGCCGATCCGGCGGATTATGACCCGCCTGATATTCCTGAAACGACTCGTTTATTTCGGCACTGTAAATGCGATGAACATCGAATTGCCCCGGCGGTTGACTAGGAACAGGGCCGTTTCGCCCGGCTGAATTTTATTGATCGCGTTCGTGTATTCCTTGATATTTGTAACATCGTCTTTTCCGACGCGTTTGATCAGGTCGCCTTCGCGGAGTCCCCCGCTGATCGCTGCCCCATTGCGCTCTACGCCGGTGATTACGACGCCCTTTTCATTATTGCCAATGCCGTATTTGGAAGCAAGATCGCTGTTCAGATTGGATACTTCCATACCAAGACGTTCTACGCTCTTTTTATTAGTCGATTCTTCGACTGCGGCAACGGATTCGCTCGGCGCTTCGCCAAGAGTAACGGTTATTTTCTTTTCAGAGCCTTCGCGTACAATCGTAAAAACCATTTCAGAGCCGGGCCTTTTCGCCCCGACGGTGCGCCGGACGGTATTCATGTCCTCAATTTCCTTTCCGTCGATTTTGATGATTACGTCTCCCTGTTTCAGCCCCGCTTTTTCGCCGGGACTGTCTTTCATAACCTGGGCGATCAGAGCGCCTTTGGAGGCTTTCAGATTCATCGCTTTGGCCAGCGATTCGTCAACATCCTGCATGCTGATGCCGACGTACCCGCGTATCACTTTTCCGGATTTGATAATCTGTTCCATCACACTATTCACGATATTCGACGGGATGGCGAAACCGATGCCGTCAAACCCACCGCTGCGGGACATGATCGCGGCGTTGATGCCAACCAGTTCGCCTTTCAGGTTCACCAATGCGCCGCCGCTGTTGCCGGGATTGATCGCCGCGTCGGTTTGGATGAAATCAATATCCGTATCCGTCGTTACCGACGAACGTCCCAGTCCGCTGATGATTCCAGCCGTTACCGTATGGCTGAGCGATTTACTGAACGGGTTGCCCACGGCAACTGCCCACTGGCCGACTTTCACCTGATCGGAATTCGCCATCTTCAGCGCCGGCAAACCTTTCAAATCGATTTTAATTACGGCGATATCCGTTCGCGGATCGCGCCCGATCAATTTACCCTCATACACCTGTGAATTGGAGAGTGTGACTTTAATTTTATCGACGTCGGCGATAACGTGATTATTTGTAATAATATAACCGTCTTCCTTGACGATGACGCCGGAACCTAATCCCTGAACCTGTCGTTCCTGCTGTCGATTGCCGCCCGGGCCACCGAAAAACCGGCGGAACATATCATCGCCCCCGAAAAAATCACCAAACGGATCCATCCCGCCGAATGGATCCCAGGTGCGGACTTTGACGGTTTTCTCTGTTTCGACCGTTACGATGCTCGGCGTTACGTACTCCGCGACCACGGTGAATCCGTCGCTGAATTCGCGGATCGCCGTCATCTTTTCTTCCAGTTTGATCCTCGCTTCCGATTCAGAACCGGCGCGTGTTTTGAACGTCCAGTTGAAATTGGCCGTCATAATCATTCCTGCGATCACGCCGATCAGTATCAGGATCAGACCGATCAGGTAACGGTGGGATTTAGTTGCAAACATGGGAACCTCCGGATATGAATGATCAAAAAAAAATTATTTTATATTATACGTTTCATTCCGCTAAAAGTTAAATCGTATATCACCATTTCATTTGGCACGCACGGGCGAAGGTTTCAAAAAGTTCTTTCTGTTTCTTATTCAATTCGGAGGGAAATTCGGGAGTAACTTTGATCAGAAAATTCCCGGTTCCTATTTTGGACCGTATTCCCAGTCCGCTGGCTTTCAGGACGGTTCCCGGCTGTGTATTCGCGGGAATTTTTATATCCACTGGTTCGTCATACGCTGTTTTCACCCGAATACTGCATCCGAGCATCATTTGCGCCAGATTCAGCCTGATCTCACGGTAAACATCAAGCCCCTTACGGGTAAAAACAGGATCAGGCTCAACGCGCACAGTCAGGATCAAGTCGCCGTTCCTTCCGTTGATTTTTCTGCCCATGCCCCGCAACATGATTTTTCCACCGTCATGAGTACCGGGCGGAATCTGCACACGAACTGTTTTCGAATCGCCTCCAGTAAAAGTAAATTCAGCCGCTCCGCCTGTAACGGCTTTCCGGAAAGGAATCGTTATTTCCGATTGAATCGTGCCGTTTGTTTCGTCCTCTTCGGCTTCTCCAAAGCCGTCAGCCTGGACATCTTGAAAAAATGAAGAAAAACCACTGAAAGGTCTGCGGGCCCGTCCCTGTGAAAAATGAAACTGCCTGAAAAGATCATTCAGGTCAAAATCCATGGGAGCGCCGGAAGACGGCTGGCGGAAACGGCCGCGGCCGAAACGCCGCATCTGATCATATTCGGCGCGTTGCTTCGGATCGCCCAGCGCCTGATAAGCCTCGGAGATTTCCTTGAATTTTTCCTCGTAGGCCTTGTTACCGGAATGCCGGTCTGGATGAAATTGCTTCGCAAGCTTTTTATAAGCGGCTTTTATTTCATCGTCCGTCGCGGTTTCCGGAACGCAAAGAATTTTGTAATAATTCGCCGGCATCGTTTGTGTAAATCGTCTATTCTTTTTTTGTTTCTGTTTCTGTTTTTGGTTCTGTTTTCAATTCGGTTTTGGATTCCGCTTCTGATTCTTGTTTGGTCCCTTTTTTTGTTTTGCTTCCGTTACCGTTTTTGTAATCGGTGATATAAAAACCGGATCCTTTGAACATCAGTCCCGCTCCGGCTCCAATCATACGCTTTGCCTTTTCACCGCAGTTCGGGCAGTCGGCAACCGGCTCAGTATTGATGCTTTGAAACGACTCAAAAAGATGGCCGTTAACGCACTTATAGTCATACGTCGGCATGGACGTGTACCTCCCCAGGTTTATTTTTTATCCTTGTCATCAACCACTTCATAATCGGCTTCTTCGACTTTTTGTCCCTGATCATCCTGCGCGTTCGGATGCCCCGTCGGACCGGCCTGTCCGCCGCTCTGCTGGTACATCTTCGCGGAAACTTCATTCCAGACGTTGTTCAAGGAATCGCTTGCGGCCTGCATGTCGGCAGGATTATCCGAGGCGATGGCGTCTTTTAATTTCTGCACCGCGTTTTCCAGCTTGGATTTGGAATCGCCGTCAATCTTGTCGCCGAACTCTTTGATGTTCTTTTCCGTCTGGTATGCTAGTTGTTCTGCGTGGTTACGCGCGTCGGTTTTTTCACGCCGTTTTTTATCTTCCTCGGCGTGTTCGGCGGCCTGTTTGACCATGCGGTCGATTTCATCGTTATTCAGCCCGGAAGACGATTCGATGCGGATGCTCTGTTCCTTGCTCGTCGCCTTGTCCTTAGCGGTTACATGAAGGATTCCGTTCGCGTCAATGTCAAAAGTGACTTCGATCTGCGGTATCCCCCGGGGAGCTGGCGGAATGCCGATCAACTCGAACCGTCCAATTTCGCGGTTGTCGTTGAACATCGGCCGTTCGCCCTGTCCCACGCGGATGGTAACCGCCGTCTGGTTATCGGAAGCGGTTGAGAATATTTCGGATTTTTTCGTCGGAATGGTAGTGTTGCGGGGAATCATCGTGGTGAACACGCTGCCGAGCGTTTCGATGCCCAGCGACAGCGGCGTTACATCGAGCAGGAGAACGTCTTTTACTTCGCCGGCTAAAACCGCGGCCTGAATCGACGCGCCGACGGCAACCACTTCATCCGGATTGACGCCTTTGTGCGGTTCCTTCTTGAATAACTCGCGGACTAACTGTTCGACCTTCGGTATACGCGTCGAACCGCCGACCAAAATGACTTCGTCGATTTGTCCGTAATCTAGACCCGCGTCTTTCATCGCTTGTTCCACGGGCCGGATCGAACGCTGGAACAGGTCGTCGCAGATTTGTTCGAATTTGGCGCGGGTTAACATTATATCCATATGTTTCGGAACGCTGTCTACAGCGGTGACATAAGGCAGATTGATCTGCGTCTGCGTGGCGCTGGAGAGTTCGATCTTCGCCTTTTCCGACGCGTCGCGCAGCCTTTGCAGAGCCATCGGATCTTTACGCAGGTCGATGCCTTCGTTGCGCTTGAACTCATCGGCGAGCCAGTTCACAATTCGTTCGTCGAAATCGTCGCCGCCCAGATGGGTATCGCCGTTAGTGGAGAGCACTTCAAAAACGCCGTCGCCGATTTCGAGAATCGAAATATCGAACGTTCCTCCCCCGAGGTCGTACACGGCAATTTTTTCGTTCGCTTTTTTGTCAAGCCCGTAGGCCAGCGCCGCGGCCGTCGGTTCGTTGATGATGCGCAGAACGTTCAATCCGGCGATTTTGCCGGCGTCTTTGGTCGCCTGGCGCTGGGCGTCATTGAAGTAAGCGGGCACCGTGATCACGGCGTCGGTGACCTTCTGTCCCAGATAATCTTCGGCCGTCTGTTTCATCTTCTGGAGAACCATGGCTGAAATTTCGGGAGGCGAATAGATTTGATCCGTTATCTTCACGCGGACGTCCCCGTTATCGCCGCGGATCACTTCGTACGGAACGCGCGTACGCTCTTCGGAAACTTCCTCGTACCGGCGGCCCATGAAACGCTTGATGGAATAAACAGTATTCTTCGGATTCGTGATTGCCTGACGTTTCGCGGGATTACCGATAACACGTTCACCCGTTTTTGTGAATCCCACGACCGACGGCGTCGTACGCCCTCCTTCGGAATTCGGGATAACGGTCGGCTGACCGCCTTCAAGAATCGACACACAGGAATTTGTTGTGCCTAAATCAATTCCGATAACTTTTCCTTTTGCCATAAAATTCTCCTTAAAATAACTGCTTATTGCAGGTTTGTGTATTTATATTTTTTTGTTTTCCCTTTTTTTTGTTTTCCCTTTTTCGAAAATTATCTTTTCTATTTTTTTAGTATTTCCAAACCAAATAAAATTCTATAGCAAATCGTGTACCAATATAAAATATTTTAGTTATCTAATATATATACAATAATTTAATTGAATACCAGAATTTTGGTTAATGTAATTTTGACAGTTTCAGAACTAAATAATAGACAAAATGTCCTGGATTTTGATTATATTTGTTTTTTTGACACTACTTTATATGCCTTTGAAAGTACACATTAACCCAACAACCCGTTCAAATCCTTTTCCAGCGAATCTGCAACAAATAACAAAGACACGAAAGTAAAAATGCAGTCTCATGGGCCTCTATAAAAAACGCAAAAAATATAAACAAGGAATAATAAATTTTTAGCATTTTTCGCTCCCGGTTTCGTCGCCTGTATCGAATCTTACACTATCGGGATCGAACGGAAACCTGAATATTTCGAGGATAGAAATTTTATCGCTCGTGTGACGGCTTACAAACAAATCTTTTTATTGTAGATTCCTGTATTTTTCCTTCATCAGGTTTTTGTTTTTTAATTTTCGTATGATATGTGTGATTCGCGGGGAAATGATCTCATGTGATCCGGGAATGCCCCAAATTTAATCCAAAAATAATTTGATCATAACAAAACAAATTTGTATATTTGAATTTTAGATAATTACTAATTTTAATTTTTTTTTAAACGACGAATGACAAAAAATTTTGCCATCACCGGAGTCGCCGGATACATTGCCCCGAGGCATCTTCAGGCCATCCATGATACAGGGAACAATCTGATCGCCGCTCTTGATACGCATGACTCCGTCGGAATCCTTGACCGGTATTTTCCGCGTACGAGTTTTTTCACCGAATTTGAGCGGTTTGACCGGCATTTAGAAAAGCTGAAACGGCGCGGAGAAACCGAACGCGCGCATTATGTGACGATTTGTGTCCCGAATCACCTGCACGACGCGCATATCCGTTTCGCTCTTCGCATCGGCGCGCACGCGATCTGCGAAAAGCCGCTGGTTCTGAATCCCTGGAATCTGGACGCGCTTGAAGAAATTGAAAAAGAAACTGACCGGAAAGTTTATACCATTCTCCAATTGCGCGTGCATCCTTCGTTAGTTGCGCTGAAAAAGAAAATCGAGCAAAATCCTGCAAACAAGAAATACAATGTCGTTCTGAC
>JBBIRG010000119.1:0-7211 GCA_037441945.1 Bacteroidota bacterium
GTCATTTTATTTGATTTCACGAAATTTCCCGCCTGCAGGCGGTAAATATAAATGCCACTGGAAACCGCAACGCCGTGATTATCCTTTCCGTCCCACTGAACCGAATGTTCGCCGGCTGTTCGTACCGCTTTTACTAATGTCCTGATTTCCTGTCCGAGCGTGTTATAGATTTTCAGCGAAATGCTTTCGTTGTTTTTGATCCTGTAACGGATCGTCGTTGAGGGGTTGAACGGGTTAGGGTAATTGGGCAACAAAGAAAACGAGTTGACCGATGCGATTTCATTAACTGCCAATCCGGATAGCGGCTCAACTTTCGCGAACTCCGCGAGAGAAGCGAAAGCTAATTTTGTGACATTTTGAAAATACAGCAGGTTAAAAATTCCGATACGGTCGTTCGTGGTATGATAAAACGGATTGAAATCGCCGCCGTTATATGCTTCAATGATCAGATTGGCTGAATAACCTTTATTCCAGAAAGAAGCATGATCGCTGGCAGTCGCGCCCGGATTGATGATAACCGGATTGACAGCGATTGCATAGACCGAATCGACCGCCCTGATCTTCAGCGCCTGAGAAATGGATTGGCCGTAATTTCGTGTATGTATTTCAACGCGGCCGTCGTTGTTTCCGTCATAAGCGATCATGTCCAGGTTGATGACGCCTTTAATGTTTTGATTAGCGGCCAAGGCCTGATTGGCGTAATAAGCGCTTCCGTGAAGACCGACTTCCTCACGGTCCCACAGCGCATAAAGGATCGTACTGGGCGAAGTACGTTTGGAAAGTATTCTTGCGGTTTCCAGCACCGCCGCTGTTCCGCTGGCGTTATCATCGGCGCAGTAACTTGTTACAGCATCCCAGTGCGCGCAAATAATATATTCGGGCGACGGATCCTGGTTTCCGTACTGCGTGGCGATAATATTTCTTCCGCTGTATCCGGATTGGGTAAAATTCTGATTCGTCACCGTCAGGCCGAAACCGGTCAAGGTCTGTTCAATATAATTCCCCGCCGATGGGTAAGTTGGACTGCCCGGCAACCGCGATGTGACCCTTGTTTTGACGCCGCTGACCCATGCCGAATCTTCGCCGCTCAAATGACGGACATATTTTATCAGGGTATCCAAATTAACCTGATTAACCAGATTCTGTATTACCGTATCCTGCACAACTTGCGCCTTATTTTCAGCAACAAGGATTACAGAAAACAGGAGCAACAAAAAAACGCCGTTAAACCTTAACAGGTTCTGCCTGAAAAATATCTTCTTCATCAAAATTTTCTTTCAGATTTTTTTTTACTTTCAAACTTTTTAAACTTTCAAACTTTTTAAATTTTTTTACTTCATAACTCTCAAAGCTTCTTCTCCCGCTTTCAGCATCGGTTCGATTGAGATTTCCTTCCCGACGGCGCCTTTCATCCATACCTGCGGAAGAATGCGTCCCTGCTTCAGCATACGGTCCATTTCAACAGCCATGTTTTTGCCTTCGAAGTATTGGTTGATCTGGAATTCGATCAGGTGACCCAGCGGATATGCCGGCAGATAGATCGGGTTGTCAATCATGTGTGAATAAATCGCGAGGATGGTCTGGTCTTTGACGCCGAAGACGGGCGCGTAGAATTCGTTCCAGATTTCCTTCGCGGTTTTGCTGACCTGGTTTTTCAATTGTTCAGCGTCGGCATCCGGATTGGCGTAGAGCCATTTCCACACGCGCATGTCGAGCAGGGCGACGCCCATGATTTCGTAGGAGGACCATAATTTATCGAGCGACTCGAGTTCTTTCTGATTCGGAATCTCGTTTTTGATTCCCAGTACGTCGAGGTCGCGTTTCTGAAAATTGAACGCGATCGCCTCGGTAAACGCAGTGGTCGGTACGCCGTTGAGCATGTAATAATCAACATCCTGCAGCGTGATGGTCTGTTCGACATTGTGCCCGAACTCGTGCATGGCGATGTTGTAGCCTTTATAATCCATGCCGTCTTTTCCGGAACGGCTGCGGAGATGCGCTTTTTCGGATTTCATCTGCGCGCCCCAGGCGTGCCCGGCCCCGCGCGAGGCATCCACCACGATCATGGAAGCGATAGTTTTCGCCCGCTGTTCCCCGAAGCCGAGTTTCACGAGTATGTTCGGCATGTCCTTTTCGAAATGCTTATGCGTCGGATACAGCGTACGGGTTTTCTGCGACAGTTCGTCCTCGCTGATCGTACTGCGCGCCTTGAACCCGTCGTACCAGATATCGAACGGCTCCAGTTTGCGTTTCAGCCGTTTGCTGATGAGCGCGCCGGTCTTGCGCACCGTTTCGGATGACATCAGCCCGGTAAACAGTTTTTCGACTTCTTCGTACGACAATTCCGTATTCTGGTCAAACTGGCGCAGTATCATGTTCGGATAGGCCGGCGTATAAGGGTCGATTTTGCGGCATACGCGGTAAATGTTCAGCCAGTGCTGGAAGCGCGTGTTGGGCTCGCTCCTGAATGCCGTTTCTTTTCCGTCCAGAAACATTTTATTCGTCGCCGGATTCCACTGGTGCGTTTTATTATTGATCACCGGCTCGGGGATTTCCTGAGAAATAATTCTTTTCATGACCTCATAGATCATCCTTTGTTTCGCCAGGCCGTTTTTGTCGGCATAGCGGGACTTGAGTTCGTCGCGCAGGCCCCAGTGGCTTATAAGTCGCAGTTCGGCAGGAAACAGCGTCTTGCCTTTCGCGTCCAAAAGCTGTCCCATGTAAATATTATACTGCGCGATGTAGGTATCGGCGGTCGTGGTGACTTCGGAAAATTCCTGGTTCAGGCGGGCCGGCACGCGGGAAGTAAACAGGTCGCCCATCCGCGCGTACGCCCATTCTAATCTCGTCCATTTCGGTCCCAGTTCGTTCTTTTCTTTCAGATTGTAAAACGGGAAATTCAGCGTAATGATGAACGCGATCTTGTTCCGGTAAAAATCGTCCGTGAAATGCGCGTAAGGATCGAATCCGCCGAAAATTTCATCAACGGGTTCGATGGGGCCGAGGTCCAAGTGCAGGGCGCGTTTCAGGTCGAGACTGATCTTATTGTAATGCCCGAGTATGGACTCGAAATTCTCGGATATTTTTTCAAACAGCGTTTTCAGCTTTTGTTCGTCGACGATAAAATGTTTCGCGCAGAACGATTCAAATTCCTGTTCGGAACCGTCGTCTCTTGTCCATAGGGACGCGGTCTGGCGAACGCCGCGCTCAATTCGGAAGCGGTTCTTTTCTCCGTTTGCGTTAATCAGTTTTTGAATCGAGTTATCAGCGGCGGTTTTGGAAATCGAACTCATGGTCGTCCCTTGTTGCTGTGCATGGATTGTTACGGAACGGGCACACAGCATCCCGGTCGCCATCGCACAGATGGTTATGATTCGGATCGCATTCATTTTTCGGTACCTTTCGGTGGAATGAAAGAAGGTTTTTAAAAAGCGCATAAATTTACAACCTTTGCATTTATTATCAATGCTTTTTTGCAATTTTTTCATTATTTTTGCTATATTGATATTATATTGATAAAAAGGGGCACACTATGAAAATTCTCATTCTTCAGGGACCAAACCTGAACCTGCTCGGCGAACGCGAACCGGCGGTTTATGGAAAAGACACCTTAGACGATATTCACAAACGCATTCGCGAAACCTTTCCGGAAACTGGATTCACTTTTTACCAGTCCAATCACGAAGGCGCGCTGATCGACAAACTGCATGAAGTCCGCAAAACCCATCAGGGCGCGGTTTTCAATCCCGGAGCGTACACGCATTATTCGGTCGCATTGCGGGATGCTGTTGCTTCGATTCAAATTCCTGTAATTGAAGTTCATCTTTCAAACATTTTCGCGCGCGAGGAATTCCGCAAACACTCAGTATTGACGCCGGCCTGCAAGGGCATGATCTGCGGACTCGGCGCGGAAGGTTATATTCTGGCGGTGCGGGCTTTACAGGCAATCATCCATAAATGAGCTGAAAACCATTAAGGAAGTTATGGACGAATTCATGAGCCTATACTTCAGCGCGGCTATTTCATGGCTGTCTACCGTGATCTTTATTCCGCTGGCAATCCCGCTGATGAAAAGAAAAATCAAGCGTAACATTTGGTATGGTTTCCGCACGACCCTGACGCTGTTGTATGATGACGTCTGGTATCCGGTCAATGAAATGGCGGGTCGTCACATGTTCGTCATCGGAACGGCTATGGCGGTTTACGGATTGCTTTGCCTGTTCCTTGTCCGCGGCTTGCCCGGCCAGCTCATCGCAGGCGGACTAAGCTTTCTGATAATAATGGGCGGAATGATCTATTCACTGATTGCGGGCGCCAAAATGGGTAAAGCCATTGCCAGGGAAAAAGGACTGACGGAAAAGAAAAATTAACTTTTACTAAATTGCGTTTTTTATATCCCAGCTCTTTTTATTCTCCCGTCAGCTTTCTGCAATCCGCCAGATCCTGAAACCAGCCAGTAGACGATTTGTTCGCGATAAGATCGTCTCTGCCGATAAAATTGACTTCCGTTTTCCCATCGGCTCCCCTGACCCGGTTTTTCCAGACTTTCTCAAACGCAACGCCCGCAATGGAATTGATCATATCAACACGAACTGGTTCCATGCTGAACGTGATAATATTTCCCTGTTCCGAAAAATGCGCTAAGGGAAGATCACTATCCGTAAATCCTAAATCGAATGATCGGATCGGAATCGGACAAGCTGCGAGGGTTACGGTTTCTGATTGTCGTCAGTGCGCAACTTGATTAAAATTTGCCTAATCTTAAAGATTTGGCAAATCTGAATGTTTTTATGCGCATTTCATACGCAACATCAATGTTTCGGCTACGGATTCTACGGGATCGTTTATTTTCCGTAGCCGCAATCTTCAGATTGCGCATTGGGATTGCGGGAACAGTAGCGCAACTTGATAAGTTGCGCTACGGGGAGAGCAAGATTTGGCAAATCTGTTTCTGCGCGCAAATCATTCATCCGCCGCTTTACGGGCGTTTCCTCACCACGGAATCTTTATATTCAGCGATTTCAGTTTTTCCTCCAATTCCTGCCGTTCGCGGTTGCGCAAAGGTTCGCCGGATTTGGACAACAGTCCGCGCTTCACCGCGTAGGCTACGGCTTTTTCGGGATGCCCCGACGCGATATGCCCGATGATTTCAAGATCTATCCGAGAAAACCGCTGGGCGTGCAATCGGTAATCTAGAAACGCCTCCCAGGTCAGCGGACACCACCGGCTGACAATTTCATTTCCGATGATCTCGGCGTAACCGCGGATTTCATACTGCGCGCTGGGATCCATTCGCAGGTACAGGAAATGCAGGAGATTGTGGAGATCGGTTTTCCAGTACGCCTCGGTATACGTAGCCAATGGCAGATCCTTGCGCGCCTGCTCACGCGCGACGCCGAGTGACAGCCGCTTATCATACACCGATCGGATCTGCGACTGCAGGGCAGTTTCCTCTTCTGTCAGTTTTCTGCCCGTCGCGGTATCAAAAAAATCTTCGCTTCCCTGCTTGTTCTTCAGCGATTGCTTGCGCCACTGGTCCGGTTTCGTCCGATGGGCGGAATCAATGGCTACGGAATAGCGGGTGGAATATTCGTTCACATTCGCCGTACGGTGGCGTATCCATTGCCGCCAGGCGTCCATAGGAACGCGGATATGAAATTTGATCTCGCACATCTCGAACGGCGTGGTATGCAGATGCCGCATCAGATAGCGGATCAATCCGCGGTCTTCATGTACCTGCTTGGTTCCGGCGCCGTACGACACCCGCGCCGCTTGCACGATCGCCGCATCGGAGCCCATGTAATCGATCACGCGGATGAATCCGTCGTCCAGCGCTTTATACGGTTTTCCGAGAATGGCATCCATGGCTTTGACGGACGCTCGTTTTATTTTTTCCGCTTTTTTTGGCATAAAATTCCGCCTGAAAAAATGACATTAAAAACATCGCCAGCTTCCGGATGATTTACATGCCGGATCGCGGCTGACCCTGAACGCTCTTATTTACACGCGGTGCATGGCTTTGAAAATATCCTCATGCTGAGCAAGAACGCGGATACCCAGCTTATCAGCGACCTTGGTCAGGTTTTCCTTGAGAATACCGAAAGGACAGATCGCGTTCTTGATATCCACCACCATGATCAGCGTGAAAAATTCCTGCATGATCTTCTGGCTCAGGTCCTGGATGTCGCAATTGCAGTCGGAGAGGGTCTTCGTAATGTTCGCAAGCACACCGGGCTGGTTCTTGCCGAATGCCGTGACGATGATCCGTCCTTTGGTGCGGTTCAGGTATTTGAATTCGCCCGATGTGTCCCCGGCGATATCGCTTTGCCGGTCAATGCGCTTGATCGTTTCAAACACGATTTTCTTGACTAATTCGTCATTTGCCGCCGGTCCGAGCTGGCGGATGGTTTCCTCGATGATCGTTTTCACTTGCTCTTCATGGACATGCATAATAAACCTCCGGTTTATAATTTCTTATTTTATGTTTCGTGTTTTTGTTTTGCTCGCTTATTTAGCTTCTCTGATTTGAATGCGCATGGTTGTCCCCTCCCCGGTTTTGCTTTCTTTCACGAATACCTTTCCGCGGTGATAATCCTCCATGATCCGCCGCGCTAAGCTGAGACCGAGTCCCCATCCCCGTTTTTTGGTGCTGTATCCGGGCCTGAAAATGTTGTCACGATTCTTGAGTTCGATTCCGCGTCCGTTGTCTCCGATGTCCAGAAGGATCCAGCCGTTGTTTTTCTGCAGAATGACGCGGATCAGCCCCTCGCGGTTTTCGATCGAGTCGATCGCGTTTTTAATGACATTTTCGGCCACCCATACGAACAGAAGCGCGTTGACTTCCGCTTGCGCCTTTTCGGGATACTGTTCTTCAAAGCGGATCGTAAACCCGGACTGCGGCACGCGTTTGCGGTAATATTCCACGGTTTCGGCGATCATCGGAACGATATCCTGTTTTTTCAGGTCGGTCGTGGAACCAATCTGCGAGAACCGTGTCACGATCCGGTCCAGCCGTTTCAGGTCATCGGCGCTTTCGTTGAGAATACCGAGCGAGCGGTCGCGCCCTTCGGATTCCTGCCGCAAGAGTTCCACCCAGCCCATCAGCGACGACAGCGGCGTGGCCATTTGGTGCGCGGTTTCTTTCGCCATGCCGATCCAGATCATCCGCTGTTCGCTGCGCTTGATCGTGCTGAACCCGATGTACCCGATCA
>JBBIRG010000120.1:0-7203 GCA_037441945.1 Bacteroidota bacterium
TGAAAAATGGGAATAGAGCCCGACGATCTCAATATTTTTCATCATCGCCACGCGTCGGACAAATTCAACAGCATACTTATAGGAGACGCCGATGCGTTCCATACCGGTATCTATTTTCAGATGAACTTTCGCCTTTTGTTTTTTTATCTGAGAATCAATATGCGCCGCGAGTTCCAGCGACGATACAGTCATTTCCAGGTCGTATTGGATGAATTTTTTTACCTGATAGCCGAGAATACCGCCCATGACCAGAATTGGCGCGTCGACATCGTTCTGCCTCAGGAAAATGCCTTCCTCGAGAAACCCTACGCCGATATATTCAGCGCCGGCGGCGACACATTCCCGCGTAACTTCGAGAATGCCGTGTCCGTACGCGTTAGCCTTGACGATCGGCATGATCATTTTATTACCCGCCAGGGAACGGATGTAACGAAGATTATTCTGAATCGCCGCCAGATTGACGGTCGCATGCGTCGGCCGGATTTCTTTTAAAATGGAATACAGGCCTTCCATGGCTACCCTTTGCTTAAGCCTTTGACGGAGCGAAACATTATATCTGAAGAATGATTTCTTTGAGCAGTTTCTGGAAATCGTTTTTGACGCGGTTCGCTGTTTCGGTGACTTCCTCATGGCTCAGCGGCACGGGGCTGATGCCTGTTCCCAGATTGGTGATGCAGCTTATACCGAGAACACGCATTCCGTAATACTTCGCCATGATCACTTCCGGCACGGTTGACATCCCGACAGCATCCGCGCCAAGTTTCTGAAACATTTTCACTTCGGCGCGCGTCTCGTAGGTGGGCCCGGAACTGGCGCAGTAAACGCCGCGCTGTGTGCGTATTTTCAGCGACAAGGCGATGCGTTCGGCCAAGTTAATATAAGCCCTGTCATAGTCCTGTTCCATATCCGGGAAACGCGGACCGACGGAATCTTCGTTCGGGCCGCGCAGCGGATTGTCAAAGAAAAAATTAATATGGCTGGTAATGAACATCAGGTCGCCCGGAGAGAATTGATCCTTCACGGCGCCCGCTGCATTAGTAACGATCAGCGATTTCACTCCCAGCGCGTGCATAATGCGCACGATGAACGTAACCGCCTCCATCGTGTATCCCTCATAATAATGTACGCGCCCTTTGACCGCCAAAACTTTTTTCGAGCCGATATTCCCGAAAATCAATTTGCCTTCATGGCCTATAACCGTGGATTCCGGATAATTCGGTATGCTTGAAGTCGGTATTGATATTTTATTATCCAGTGTTTCAGCGTACGATCCCAAACCGGAACCCAAAATAAGGCCTATTTCCGGCTGAAAATCCGTTTTCGTGCGGATAAAATTCAGGGATTCGTCAACTTTTGTCATGATCGGCATTTTCATTTCTATCCCCTGTTTTTCGAATAAATTCCCGAACGCAGGATAATCTGGCCGGTAAGGGTATGGTCATCGTCAAATAATTTATTGAGTTCTTTCCCGACATGCGAGGCGTAGTTTTTCGGTTCGCCGAAAAAAACGGAAAATTTCCGTATCAGGTTAATCAGTAATTCTTCGGCAGGTACCGCATAACGCAGACTGATAACAGTTCTGAAATAACTGAAATCGGATGCGAAACGGACTAGTTCCGATTCGTGGAGAACGGATACGGCCGAACCGGTCGCGGGTTGCCGGTAGAAATGCCTCCGGAACTGGCCCGTTCCGGAAATGGCGCTTCCGACAATTACAGCCTGAAGTTCAGCGGTCAGCCTTACGCGAGGTTTTTTGCTTTCATCGGATAATACCGACGGTGACTGTTCCCTGTCCGATGGGCTGAGGCACAGGTCGATATCTTTGATTTTTCCGTTGAAAATGATCCCGTAGAAAATTTCATCTTCGGCCTCGCACTTAACGAAAGTACCAAAAGCCGGAGGCGGGCGGTGTGAGCCGGAATCCATATCAATCCAGGCAACGTGATCGTGATACCGGCTGATAAAACCAAAATACTGTTCGGCCTGACGGCCTGGAAATTCAGTCATACTTACTACTTGGAAAAAATTCGGATCGCGTCGAAAATCAGTTTCGGGTTAGATTTCAACGCTATCTTGAAAATGCGCAATAAATTCAATTCAGTCAAGGGAATTTTTACTAATTCATGCGCAAGCCTGTTGAGTTTTTCATCGGAGTATTGATCTTTAAATAATTTGATCCGGTAAAACCGTTCATGGTCCTTGCCAATGGTTTTATTCCATTCGTTTTCGTAGGCCTGAAGCCGCCTTTTTGAAAAATCTTTCTCTTGGATGGCTTCTGCGGCCACCTTGCCAGCCAGCATGCCGGCATACATGCCGGAAACGATTCCCCCGCCGGAAATGGGGTTTGCCTGGTGAGCCGCGTCGCCGACTATCATGAATCCCGGCGCAGTGATCTGCTTCAGTGTTTTATCGCACGGCACGGCGCCGCAGAAATACGACAAAATCGGTTTACCGGGAAACCGCCTGCTGAGGAAATCTTTCAGGTAAGCGGAAGCGGATTTGTGTTTTGAATATAATCCGGAAATGCCCAGCCCGACGTTGGCTGAACGGTTGCCTTTCGGGAAAACCCAGATATAGCCGCCCGGAGACTGTTCGTTGGAAAAAATGAATTCGCAGAGTTCCTGATCGATATCCAGATTGCCGACGGTTGCCTGGACACAGCTTTCCATATCGCCCATATCGGTAAAAGTGCGGAGTCCGGCCCAGCGGCCGACCCTTGATTCCACTCCGTCGGCGGCGATAACGATATCTGCGCTGATTTTGATATCGCGGTTTCCATACCGCACCATAACGCCTTTGACGGTATCCTGTTCCCGGATTAGTTCAAACACGTACGCTTTGGTTAAGATATCGGCGCCCTGATCGGCGGCCATTCTTGCCAGATCATAATCAAACAATTTGCGGTGAAGGACATATCCGCTGTCATTCCATCGCGCCTGAACGGGCGTTCCGTCGGGGGCGACGAGACGGAATCCGTGGATTGTTGCCGCAATCCATTTCGGTTCGATATGATCTATAATCTTCAGAAGCCCTTTTGCTCCCACGCCCTCGGCGCAGCGCACGGGGATTCCGATATCGCTGTCTTTTTCCAGGAGCAGCACAGATGCGCCGTTCATAGCCGCGTATCGCGCCGCCGTGCTTCCCGCAGGACCGGCGCCGACGACGATCACGTTATAATGGTTTTTCGTCATATCCTCTCACCCTTGCACGTTCAGGTTAATGGTTTGCCGTCCTTCCAGGGCGCGCGACAGCGTGACCTGGTCGGCGAACTCGAGGTCGCTGCCGATTGGTATTCCTCGCGCGATGCGCGTCAGCCGCTGGGGGAATGACTTCAGCTGTTCCGTCAAATACAAAACCGTCGTATCGCCCTGCACGTCCGGATTGATGGCCAGGATTATTTCTTTGACGTCCTGGGTAATGCGGCGGATCAGTTCTTTGATGCGGAGCGATTCCGGCCCGACGCCTTCTAGCGGATTCAACACACCGCCGAGAACATGATACAAACCGCGGTATTGTTCGGTTTTTTCTATTGCCAGTACGTCGTTCGCTTCTTCAACGACGCAAATGATGCGGCGGTCGCGTTTCGGATTCGCGCAAACCGGGCAAGGATCCGTTTCGGTTATGTTGAAACACTGCGAGCACAGAATGATTTTTTCTTTGAGATCCAGCAAGGCGCTTGATAAAAAGGCAACCGATTCTTTGGGTTGCTTCAACAGATGAAAAACGAGCCGCTGAGCCGTTTTTCGGCCGATTCCGGGAAGTTTAGTCAGTTCCCGTATTAATCTTTCCATGGTTTCGGATGTATATTGCATGACGTGGAATTCAAACTCAGTGTTACAAAAAAGGCATTATTCCGCCCGTGACCTGTTTCATTTCTTCGCTAGCTGTCTTTTCGGCAGACTGCAACGCCTGATTGACCGCCGAAACAACCAAGTCCTGCAGCATGGAAATATAATCCGGGTTTACTATTTCTTTCTGCAGAACGATGGACTTAATCCGCATGGCCGCGGTGGCGGTAACAGCAACCATTCCTCCGCCGGATGAAGCGTTAACCTCAATGTCATTGAGTTTTTTCTGTTGTTCGGCCATTTCTTTCTGCATGCGCTCGGCCTGTTTTAGCAGGCTTTTCATATCCAGATTTTTCATGCGGTTTACTTTTCTTATGCGTTAGTCGTTCACGCCGGTTAATTCAGCCTGAAGTACCGTCGTAAGGTTTTTTAAAAGGCCTGTTTTTTCCAGTTCGCGGACACGGCTGATGATCTCATGCCGCGTTCCGGCAGGTGGAGATTTTTGCCCGGCCGGAGAATTCTTTCCTAAATCCGTATCCAGAGGGGATGAAGCGTTTACGTTACCGGAAAAATCCGGTAGTTCATTCTCCGACTGACAGCAGTTGATAAACAACTCCAGGCCGGTAATGTCTTTCATGACCGAACGGAGATATTCGCGTTCGCGGTGAACGATGTCCCGGTGGATATCCATAAAGCCTGAATTGGTAAAATGCACAAGCAATTTACTGCCGTCGATATGATACGGGATCGATTCCCGTAGGATTGCGCCGATGCTGATTTTTTCCGCACTGACCCGGTCGACAAAAGCCCGCCAATTCTGCGATACACAATGAATGGAACCGGGGTTTACGGATTTTGCAACAGGTTCATCCCGAACAAAAAGTACGGCTTGGACGGATTCATCTTGCTCTGTTTTTAAGGGAGCGGCGTTATTTTTTTTTTTTAAGTCGGAAACGGTTTTTTCAAAAGGTTGCCGGGAAAGCGAATCGATTTTTTGAAGCGCTTCGGAAACGGAAATGCTTTGCGGCATATGCGTCATTTTCAAAAGCGCCAGTTCAAACAGAAGACCCTGTTTGTGGCTCCATTTGATCTGTTGTATGGTTTCGGTCAGAAGATTCATAAAACGCAGCAGGTCGAGTTCGGAAAATAATGAAGCCGGGGTTTCATATCGCCGGCGGTCTGCCTCGTAAACTTCCAGAAGATCGCTGCCCGGACATGTTTTAGCGACAAGAATATTCCGGATGTGTTCCAGAAATCCGTTCAGAAACTCGTTGATATCATATCCCGTATTTTGCAGCTTTCGCACAAACGGAAAGACACTCTCGGGCTTCGAAAGCTGAATGATATCGGTCAATTCAAAATACATTTCATGACTGATGAGTCCCAGCGCCTGCCGTGTATGATCGATGGTGATAACGGTTCCGGCGAAAGAAAGAATCTGGTCTAACAGCGTAAGAGCGTCGCGCATACCGCCGTCGGAGCGCTGGGCAAGCGTGAAGAGAGACTCGGGATCGATCGTGATCTTATCCTGCTCGCAGATGTATTTCAGGCGGCCGATGATTTTTTGGATGGGAATCCGCCTGAAATCCAGTCGCTGGCATCGTGAAAGGATGGTCGGCAGGATTTTATGCGGTTCGGTTGTTGCGAAAATAAAGACCACTTTCTCAGGCGGTTCTTCTAGTGTCTTAAGAAGCGCATTGAAAGCGTCTTTGGTGATCATGTGAAATTCGTCGATGATATATATTTTATATCCGCCGCGCAACGGCAGATACCGGATATTGTCGCGCAAATTGCGGATTTCATCGATACCGCGGTTGGAGGCGCCGTCGATTTCAAGCACGTCGAGACTGCGGCTTCCGGTAATTTCAATACAATTCTGGCAACGGTTGCAGGGGCTGACGGCAGGTCCCCCATTTTCGCAGTTGATGGCTTTTGCCAGAATCCTGGCCGCTGTCGTTTTGCCGATTCCTCGCGGACCCGAAAAAATGTAGGCGTGCGCCAGGCGTTTAGACTCGATCGCATTCTGTAAAGTGGTAATTACGTGTTCCTGCCCGATCACATCCTCGAAAACCATGGGTCGCCATTTTCGGGCGATGACTAAATAAGACATGTTACACCGGTGTTAGATAAAAAAAGCACAAGCTTATTACGGCACATTTCAGGATTGGCTTACCGTTGCTTCCTTCCGGATCTGGCGGGGTTCAGCGTCCTGTAATTGCGTAAGGCTCGGGCTTTATCATAAGTTCCTTCACATTACACGGTTTGAGAAACCGGTTGTTTTATGCTGCGGAGAGGGAGGGATTCGAACCCTCGATACACAAAAGCGTATACCGATTTTCGAGACCGGCTCCTTCAACCACTCGGACACCTCTCCGAAAGGCGTGTGATCTTAATAAAAAAAATCCATGAATGCAATTAATTTTTCAATTTTTGCGAAGGCTTTTGCTAAGGCTTTTCGAAAGTTTTCTTCATAACATCGCAATCTGAATGCTTAAGCATATTTTTAATCATAGGGTTATCCGTTCGTAAACGAATATGATCTGCAATTAATATCTGCTGTTGTGTTTATTTGAAAAAAAAGTTTCAATAATCAAAAATTATGCGTATACTTTATCTTAATTAAATTTATTGGTTCCACTTCAAATAACGAATATGGAACGGCGTTTATTTAATTGTGATTGGATTTATGGTTTTCCGGTTTATCAGCGCGAAAATTCAGAATAAGCTCATTGTCATTTTCAGCATTTTCTGTCTGACGATTTTCAGCATCAGTGGACTTCTTCATTATTGGTATACCGAAAGCAGCCTCGATGAGGAACTCGGGAAAAAATTACTTGCGGTCGCTCAGGCGGCTACCCTGCAGGTGAATACGGAACTGATATCCAAACTAACGCCCGGGGATGAGGAAACACGGACTTACCGGAATTTTAAAAAAAGACTTTCGGATCTTCGCGACGCGACCGATGTGGAACGAATCTATATAATGAATCTCAAAGGCCGAAGCCTGATCGATACAGACGAAGGCGTACAAATCAATTACGCCTATCCGTTTCTGAAATACAATCAGTATGAGTTTGACCGTACCCTCAAGGGCATTCCATCGCATACGGTGCTCTTTGAAAGTTACGACGGCAAATTATACAAAACCGCGTTTGTTCCTCTGATCGTCAACAATGAAGTCGCCGGAGTGATCGCTGTTGACGGTTCCGCGACGTTCCTGTATCTGATCAAACGCATCGAATGGCACCTGCTGATGGTTGGCATTATCGGCGTTATGGCATCAATCATTATCGGTTTTTATTTCGCGCGAACCATCAGCAATCCGCTCAAACAGCTGATGGATGAAGCCGAAAAAATCGGCACTGGTAAGCTCGACAGCCCGATTGCCAGCCCGAGCCGAGATGAAATAGGCTTC
>JBBIRG010000121.1:0-7195 GCA_037441945.1 Bacteroidota bacterium
ACTGACGAAGCATGAATCCTGCAGCCCCGGTTTTAAAGTGGATTATGTTCACGATATCATCGAGTTGCCGGTATCCAAAATCCGACCGGTATCGAATATCGCCGATAAGGAAAAGGTAAAATATTTTACGGGCGAATTTGAATTCAAATCCCGTACCGTCATCATGCTGAATATGCGCCGTCTTCTTGACGAACTGATCGATGAACCGAAAGAATAACGCATGACCACTGTTTATCCGGTAAAAATTCGTATGAAGTCGGTTGAAGCTCTATTGTTCAGCATGCAGATGAATCATTTCGGGATTCCGGTTCAGCAGATAGACAAGATACTCGAAGGCGACCCGAGCAAGGACACATTCAACGCCCAGGAACCTGTATTAAAAGCGGATGAGATATTGCATCTTGCGGATAAGGATGATTTTTTATTTCCCAGCTGGCTGAAACTCAAGCCTATGACGCAAAGCCCGCTGTCTTCCGCTATTCTTATGATCGACGGCATGAGCGGTATTGTTGAAATCCGCACCCGGCGTATCCGGCTGATGCCTAGCTTGATCGCCGGACATATCCGTCATCCGTGGATCTGGGGAGCCGCTCTGCCCGAAGACGGCGGAAAAGACATCATATTATTGATTGATTTCAACGCTTCGGCGAAACTAAACGGGGTTCCGGCGATATGATAACGCGATTCAACCTTTATGCAAAAGTCGTGTTCTGGTTTATTCTGGCATGTCTGGTTCTGTTTATTACCTACCTTGTTACCGACGCGGCCGGAATAGATACAATGAACCGCAGTCTGGTTATGATTATCGCCTTATCCGTTTCGCTGACGTTGATTTTATTTGCCGTCCACCGGCTCTTACGGCCGTTGTACCGGCTGAGTGAGCGCCTGCTGCATGAATCGACGGCGTCTCTGCACCGCGATCCCCTGACAACGACGGACGCCGCGGATGAATTTGCAGAACTTTACGGGCAGGTGCAGAGTTATATTGACGATCATGCCCGTCTTGTTCAGGAACAGATCAGCCTTTCTGTCTCGTTTACCCATTTTATCGCGCAAAGCCGTCAACTGCTGGAGAAGGACATGGCCGCGATCCAGAAACAGCGCCAGCTCTTTCATGACGTCCGCATACTGATCGACGACTGGTCCAAATGGATTCCCTCGCTGTTCAGGCATTTGGACGAAATCCGTTACATGAGCGATAAGCATGCCGAATATACAACCTATAACGCGGAACTGCTGGAAACTACAAGGCCCGCGCTTGACGCGGTCAACGATCAAATCGAAAGCCGCAACCGTTTTCTGGACGAATTGTCCAAAAAAATTCAATCTGTGTTAATCATCAATAAACGTATTCACGCACTGACCGACCAGACGAAACTGATCGCATTCAACGCTGCTATTGAAGCGTCAACCACCGGAGATACCGGCCGTCGTTTCAATGTCGTCGCCTCGGACATACGCAAACTCGCCGGTACAGTAGATAACGCCAACGATAGCATGAGTGAACTGATCACGGAGATGGAAACGCTATTCCGGGAATTGAAAGATCATCTGTCCAGGGATGAACCGCATATCGCCTTGATCCGGAACTCGTTTTCCCAGATTGGATCGGTTGCGGGAGAATTGGCGCGGATCATGAAATCCATCGACGGCTACGCCAATCAGTGGTTGTCGGCGCTGAACCGCCAGCAAAAGCAGATTGACAACCTACAGATGACGTTCCAGGAAATTCATTCGGCTCATCAGCAGTTTCATCAGACACACCGTCAGCTAGAAGACAGCATCCGGCGACGCATGGACACGTTGAAAAATCATCCACTATCCATACACAGGAATACGCCATGAGATTCGGATTAAAATTATTTACCGTCTTTATGGGATTTTCCATGATCATCAGCCTGTTGCTGGTGGGAACGCTCTATGTCTTCGTGTTTCAGAGCGCCGAGGAAAATTTGAAAACGCAGATTCAGACCACGGCGCTGTCGCTGGCGCATACCATGAGCGGATTGATTGACGGCGACCAGCATCAGAATCTGCGAAAACCCGGCGATGAAACATCCCAGGACTACCGAGAAATTCAATTGCTGCTGAGAAAATTCCGTGACCGCAACCGCAATGACAATATTTACGCCGAATACGTGTATACGAAAATCCGCGACGTTCATCCGGATACCATGGTCTTTATCGTGGACGCCCAGGATGACGACAGGTCGATCGCCTCGGTCGATCCGGCAACCGGGGATACCACGTTTCATTTCACGCCGATCGGACAGAAAAGCCGGATTCGATGGCAAACCGAGTTTGAGAAACCGGTGGTCAGCGATTTCTATACCGATGCGTGGGGCACATGGATCACTGGATGCAGTCCGATTTACAACAGCAATAAAAAAATTGTCGGGTATGCGTACGTCGACATTAACGGCAATAAAATCGAACATGAATTGAGCCTGCTGAAACGGCGGATTTTCATTGTATCGGTGGCGGTGCTTGCGGGGATAATCATTATCGGTTTTTTTCTCAGTTACACCATGTCCGCTTATGTGAACCGTCCACTGAGCACGCTCCGGAAAGGACTCCAGAATATCAAGGACGGCCATTTCGAGCATAAGATCCGGATCAGCACCCGGGACGAGTTCGAGGAACTCAGCGTCGCGTTCAATACCATGGCGGAAAATATGCAGTCCATGGCCGTTCAGCTGCTGACCAGCTCCAAAAAGATCACCGACTGCTCCAATGAGGTTCTGATGATCTCGAAGGATCAGGCGGCGACGTCCAGCGAGCAATCGATCTCGGTTACAGAAACCACGGCGACGATGGAGGAGCTGACATCGACGTCCCGGTACATCGCCGATAATTCTGAGTCGGTGGTCGCGATCGCCGCCGAAGCGCATGATATCTCTCAGAAGGGAGTCTCGCTGGCGCAGATCACGAAGAGCAAGATGGAAGAAATCCGCCAGAAGAGCGATACGGATATGAACGAGATCCATTCGCTGAACAAAAAAATGCAGAAAATCACCGACGTGATGGAGATCATCAACAACATTACCGAGCAAACCAAGCTGATCTCGTTCAACGCGGCTTTAGAAGCGACGGGCGCGGGAGAGGCCGGGCGGCGGTTTTCCGTGGTCGCTTCCGAAATCCGGCGCCTGGCGGAAAACGTCGCCGAATCCACCGAGGAAATCAAGTCCACCGTGATTGAAGTCCGGCAGGCGATGGATACTCTGATGAAAAGCTCCCGCGACAGCGCCGAGAAAGTACGCGAAGGCGTCGATTTCGTGAACAAGGTATCCGCCGTGCTGGAAAACATTCTCGTCGCCGACCAGAAAACCACCGAAGCCGCGCGGCAGATATCGCTCTCCACCCAGCAGCAGCGCACCGCCAGCGAACAGGTCGTCACTACGCTCAAGGAAATTTCCGAGGGTTCCAAACAGCTCGTTAAAGCGAGCAACCAGGCGGCGATGGTCGCGTCGGATCTTAACACGCTGGCCGAGGAATTCAAGAAAACTGTCGACGCGTTCAAAGTGTATACAGATTAAGCCGCGATGAAAACCCTCGTTTTATTCGATATTGACGGTACGCTGATCACCTGCGGCAAGACGCCGAGGAGGTCCATCACCCGCGCCATGGAAGAAGTTTTCGGCACAAGCGGCGGCGTGGATGACTATCCTTTTTCCGGCAAGACCGATACCCAGATCGTCTGGGACGTGATGACCGCGGCAAACTTCGATCCTGAAGATGTTCTGGCGCGGATGCAGCCGACGCTCAGCCGTTACGCCGAGTTGCTCGGCGCGGATCTCACAACTGACGAAATCCGTGTGCTCGACGGCGTCGTTTCCCTGCTGGATACGCTGTCCGTGCGGTCCGATGCGGTGACGGGGCTTCTGACGGGCAATATTCTCGAAGGCGCGCGGATCAAACTCAGCCGCGCCGGACTGGATCATTATTTTTTCAATGGCGTTCCCGTCATCGGCGCGTTCGGCTGCGATTCCATGCACCGCCATGAACTCGCGTCATTGGCCGTCCGGCGGGCTGGAGACATCACCGGACATACGTTCAACGGCAAATCCGTCGTGATCGTCGGCGACAGCCCATATGATATTCTCTGCGGTAAACATCTGAACGTCAAATCCGTCGCCGTAACCACCGGATGGCATTCCGCTCAGGAACTGGAAAAACACAATCCGGATCACCTGCTTCACGGTTTCGGTGACACCGAAACCGCGTTGCATTGCCTGTTTCATTAACAAAAAAAATATTATTATGAAAAAATCATCTTCACAGAGCAAACCCGTATCCGAATTTGCGGTCAAACCTGATTTCAAAATTCAGTGGCAGGGAAACGAGGCCATTCAGCCCCAATTGCTGGAAACCTTTGATTATGAGTATCCCGGAAAAGATACGGAAATCGTCATTGATACGGACGAGTTCACGTCGGTATGTCCCTGGTCCGGCCTGCCGGATTTCGCGAACATCACCGTGGAATATGTGCCCGCGCGGAAAATCATCGAGCTGCGTTCGTTCAAGTATTATTTGTATTCATACCGGAATGTCGGTATCTTTCAGGAGCATCTGACTCGGCGGCTGTTGGACGACCTCGTCCGCAGCTGTTCGCCGAAACGGATGACGGTTACGACGGATTACAATATCCGCGGAGGGATGCATACCGTCTGCAAGGCGGCGTACGTCAAACCCAAAAAATAAATCAAAGGTATGCCTGTGACTTTTCAGCCTGAACGGGGAATTCCCTCAGTGCCCGGTTCGCCGGAAAAACATCCGCGCGTCCTTGTTGTCGACGATCAGGAGGACATACGCGACCTGCTGACGGACATCCTGGAAGACGCCGGTTACCGGGTCCATGCGGCGGTGAACGGTGAGGACGCCGTCAAGTGGATTAACGCAAACCATCCCGATCTCGTCCTGCTCGACGCGCTGATGCCGGGATTGTCCGGATTCGACGTCGCGCGGATTCTCAAATCCAGCGCGCAAACGCGGCTGATCCCGATTATCATGCTAACCGGCTTATCCGATATCGAAGATAAAATCAAAGGCATCGAAAGCGGCGTCGACGACTTCCTGACTAAGCCGTTCAACCGGCTGGAACTCGTTACGCGCGTCCGGTCCCTAATCCGCGTGAAGTTATACACTGACGAATTAGAGAACGCCGAGACGGTGATATTTAGCCTCGCGCTGGCAGTCGAAGCTAAAGACAAATATACCGAGGGCCATTGCAACCGGCTGTCGCAGTACGGTTCGATGCTGGCCGAGCGTATCGGATTGCCGGTGGATATGGTGAAGGCTGTGCGCCGTGGAGGAGTTCTGCATGATATTGGAAAAATAGCGATTCACGATTCTATCCTGCTGAAGCCGGCCGCTTTAAACGAACAGGAATTTGATCTGATCCGGAAACATCCGGAAATCGGCGAACGTATTTGCCGTCCGCTGAAATCGCTCCAGCAGGTGCTGTCCATCATTCGCCATCATCATGAGCGGTGGAACGGTTCCGGCTATCCCGACGGGCTGGCCGGCGAAGGGATTCCCGTCACCGCGAGGATCATCATGATCGCCGACCTCTACGACGCGCTGACCACCCAGCGGCCTTACCGGGCGGAACTCACACGCGAACAGGCGTTCGGTATCATGAACGAAGAAACCGCGATGGAACTGTACGACCCGAATCTGATGAACGAATTTATCGGAATGATGCTCGAATCCGACAAACAGCAGCTCAAATAAGGAGACCCCATGCGGACATTACGCCGTATCAATCAAAATCAATCCAAAGGCCGTACAAACGATCAACACGAAATGGAAGAGCAGGGTTACCGTTCCGAAGAACCGTGGCGCCTGTTCCGCATCATGGCGGAATTCGTGGAAGGGTTCGAAACGCTGAGCCGGGTGGGTCCGGCAGTTTCGATATTCGGATCGGCGCGCGTGAAACCCGATGCCGGGGACTGCAGGATCGCCGAAGAGATCGGACGGCTGCTCGCGAAAGCCGGCTACGCGGTGATTACCGGAGGAGGGCCGGGAATCATGGAAGCGGCAAATAAAGGAGCGAAAAGCGCCGGAGGAATTTCCATCGGACTAAGCATAGATCTGCCGTTTGAGGACCGGTCGAACCCGTATCTCACGCATGAATTATGGTTCAATTATTTTTTTGTGCGCAAGGTGATGTTTGTAAAGTACGCGAAAGGATTCATCGCCCTTCCCGGCGGATTCGGAACGCTGGACGAGTTCTACGAAGCGCTTACGCTGATCCAGACCAAGAAGGTTCCGCCCTTTCCGATCGTGACGCTGAACAAACGGTACTGGCAGGGAATGATCGACTGGATGCGCAACGAACAACTGCAGAACGGCATGATCTCGGCGACGGACTTAGATTTGTTTTATCTGACCGACGACCCGAAGGATGCGGTGAATTATATTATCAGTTTTTATAAAAAGAAAAAACGAACTCCGAAACAAGCGAAAAAAAGAAAATAAAATCATTGGAAGTTTATCGTACTGCAGTACGGCACTCAGAACGATCATTGGACTGCCGTATTGGAAGATGTTTGTTTGTGATTTTCCGGACGTCCTTGTATCCGCGCGAGAAAGGTTTGTGGAAAAAAATGTCCCACAAAAAATTCATCGTGTAGCGGACGAGTACACGAAACATGCCCTCCTCATAATACCGCCGCGCCGATGTGAAGACGTAAGCCCGGTGATAGAAACGAACCTTGCCCTTTCGGCTCATGCGACGGCTGATCTGCGTGTCCTCGCTCCAGAATTCCAGCGTGACGTCGAATCCGCCGATGTCATCGAGTGTTTTTTTCCGGAGTGCGAAATTCCCGCCGTAGAGCACTGATCCTTTGTCTAATATCCGGTTGATTATTAGTTGAGTCACGGGAACCGCCGTCCAGTGATACGTCCATAATATCAGCCGCCCGAACCGGCGCCAGTCGTGATATTTGTAAGGGCCGGACATCGCCACCACACCGGGATGGCGGAGGAAGATTTTCTCGGCGTAACGGATCAAATGCTTCGGGATCAGCGTGTCGGCGTCAATATAAAATAATATATCGCCGGTTGCGTTGAGGTTGCCGCATTGACGGGCCTTGGTCAGCCCTTTCTGATTTTCGGTCATGACGCGAACACCTTCGAATGAACGGGCGATTTCTTCCGTACGATCCGAACTCGCGTTATTGATCACGATGAT
>JBBIRG010000122.1:0-7193 GCA_037441945.1 Bacteroidota bacterium
GGCGCCCTGGTGGATTCCGGCGAATACTTCCGGTGAAGAAACGGGTGACAATGCAAACGACGAAACAAACTATTCTGGCAGAAATTACGGGCGGCGGCGGGCAGCCCTGGAGGAAAAATCATCCGGAACCTCAGGCGGCGGCTCGGTGCAGTCCGGATCAGGAGGATATTCAGGCGCGCCGACCGGGGGCGGTTATGCAGGCGGCGGAGCGGTCGCGACAAATCCCCCGGCGCAGACGGACACAACGAACCGTAAAACCGACCTGGATTCAGGTTCCGTTTCCACGGATCAATCAAAAAACAGCAACAATAAGCAACGAGAATACGGCGGCCGTACGGTCCGGAAGAATAAATAAACTAACAAGGTCATCATCCACTGATCCGTTAACCGGAGGTTGTTCATTATGAAACATTCAGTATCCATCAGAAAAACGCTCTCGATTTTCATAGCCGGATTCATAATATCCTTGAGCGGACTGCGCGCGCAAGGCATGGAGGACGCGCTGTTCCCGTTCTATAACGAATTTGGCCCCGGCGCGCGCGCAATGGCTTTGGGCGGAGCGTACATGCCGGTTGCCGAGGATTACACGGCGACATACTGGAATCCAGCCGGACTCGCGCAAATCCGCAAAATGGAATTCTACGCCGGACTCGGGCGGAATAATAACAGCAACCGGATCAGTTACCAGGGCACGGTTACCGACAACAGCCACGGTTACACAACGTTGAATTCCGCCGGGCTGGTATTTCCGCTGCCCACGTACCGCGGCAGTCTTGTGTTCTCCATCGGGTATCACCGGGTAAATTCGTTTTCCGATTATCACCGTTTTTCCGGTTCTCCGTTGATCGCCTCGGCGGGCGGGCGGTTCAATCAATCCGAGGAAACCACGTCCGACGGCGGTATTCATCAGTGGTCGTTCGGCGGAGCGGTGGACGTAACCGAAAATGTATCGCTCGGCGCGTCGCTGAATCTGATTACCGGAAGCAATAACTTAAACGTCATTTACATGGAGCGCGACCCGAATGACGTTATTAACAATACGCGAACTTTCGACGCCTCATTTGAAGTCAACCCCAAATACACCGGCGCGAGCGCGAAGATCGGATCGCTGTTTCGCCCGATGCGGAACCTTCGTGTAGGCCTGACCATCACGACGCCGTCGTATTTGTCTGTAGAAGAAAATTCTAATTATTTTGAGGAATGGGAACCGGATACCGGGCGGATTCTAACGTACTCCGAGGATTCGTTCCGGAAATACAAACTGCAATCACCCTGGCGGTTCGAAGTCGGCGCCGCTTATAAATACAAAATTGTTCAGCTTAGCGGAAGCGTTGAAATGGTCAACTGGACGGAAACCCGTTTCAGTTCCAGTATTCTCGACGGAGACGGCCGTGACGTAGACTCGGAAATCAACAGTCGGTTAAGGAACCTTTGCCGTGAAACCGCGAATTACAAGCTTGGCACGGAAGTCATTGTTCCTCAGATCGGCGCAAAACTGATAGCCGGTTACCGCTATCAGGCTTCTCCTATCAAGGCGAGCGGAGAAACCGTGAAAAGCGACCGCCAGTACGTGTCCGCCGGAGCATCGTTTCTTCTAGATAAGCAGGTTAAAATCGACCTTGCCTACGAACGCGGATGGTGGAACAAGTCGACAACGGATAACTTACTCGGGAAAGACGAAAACGACAATCCGCTTTTTACGAACGAAAAAATCACAACCAACCGTTTTCTGGTTAATTTCAGCTACCGGTTCTGATCGTTTACCGGATTTTCTGTATATAAGATTTATGAGACCGGGTAGTATCCGGTCAATATTTTTTTATTACATTTTTTTTCTAAATATTTTTAACATCATCATATTATCGTCCTAACTTTTACGTTGTTTTTATACACTCGCCAGTTCAATCGGTAAGTGAAACTGATTGAGTACTGCCGTAAATTATTTTTTTTAAAAACGAAAATCGCTTGATATATTCAGAAGCAACTATGCTTCAAAGATTTCTGTTTCTAAGTGACGAAGAGCCAAAATTAGAATACTAAATTATTAATAGTTTCATAATTAAAACGACAGTGATTAAAACATAAATTTGTTAATCGATTCAAACCCCACCCATTAGCATGATAACAGAAAAAATGATAATACAAGATTTCTCTCCCGACTTGTCGTGAGAGAAATCTTGTATTGATGTATTTACTCATGTCCTCTTTTGGAAACAACAAGGCCCCGGCGAATCATGATTTATTTTTCGATAATGTTGTTACTATTTTGAGACAATTAATAGAAGACCGAATGTCAATATTTGATTTTTTCATCCGATTTTATATATTCGGCTTGCGGGTATCTGTTTTACTCCGGCAACTTTTAACAAAATAACGAAAGGCTTCGATTATGTCCGATCAGACTTATGAATTCAAGACTGAAGTGAAACAACTGCTCGACCTGATGATCCATTCCTTGTATTCTCACAAGGAAATATTTCTTCGCGAACTGATTTCCAACGCATCGGACGCGATTGACCGCCTGCGTTATGAATCGCTTACAAACAGCGCGCTGCTTGAAGGCGATACGGAATGGCGCATCCGGATCAAAACCGACAAGGATTCCGGACAGTTGACCGTCAGCGATAACGGCATCGGCATGAATACCGATGAGATCATCAAGGCGCTGGGAACGATCGCGCATTCCGGAACGAAAGAATTTATCCGGCAACTGACCGAAAAGGAAATCAAAGATCATCCGGAGATGATCGGGCAGTTTGGCGTGGGATTTTATTCAGCGTTCATGGTCGCCGAGCGGGTCGTGGTCATTTCGCGCAAGGCGGGCGATCCGAAAGAAAACGCCGTCCGCTGGGAATCCAAAGCCGACGGGACGTTTACAGTAGAATCGTACGAAAAGGAAAAGCACGGCACCGACGTTATCCTGTTTCTCAAAGAGGACGAACGCAAATACACCGACGAATGGGAGATTCGCAGCATTGTCCGCAAATATTCCGACTACGTGGAACATGCCATCGTCATGGACGTTACGAAGGATAACAAAACGGAGGAACAAACATTAAACTCGAGGAAAGCGATCTGGCTGAAAGACAAGAATGACGTCACTCCGGAGGAATACAACGAATTTTATAAGCACGTGTCTCATGATTTTACCGATCCCGCGAAAGTTATTCATTTCAAAGCCGAGGGTACGACGGAATTTTCCGCCCTGTTATTTATTCCCTCCAAAGCGCCCTTTGACATGTTTTACAGGGATTATAAGATCGGGCCGACGCTGTACGTTCGACGCGTTCAGATCATGGATCACTGCGAGGAACTGCTGCCGGTCTATCTCCGTTTCGTCAAAGGCGTCGTGGAATCCGTCGACCTGCCGCTGAATGTCTCGCGCGAAATCCTGCAGTCCAACAAGCAGATCGAGGTCATTAAAAAGAACGTCGTCAAAAAAATATTAGACGCGCTGGCCGATATGAAAGAGAGGGAATCGGACAAGTTCCTCGATTTTTACCGGGAATTCAGGAAAGCGCTCAAGGAAGGCGTTTACATGGACCATGCCCGCAAAGAGGCGATCCGCGATCTTCTGCTGTTTGAATCCACGCAGGCCGAACCGGGTAAAATGATTTCGCTGAAGGAATATACTTCGCGGATGAAGGAAGGCCAGGATGCCATATATTATATTTCGGGAAATTCGCGCGAAGAACTTGAAAGTTCCCCATATCTGGAAACATTCCGGGAGAATGGCTTCGAAGTCCTGTTCCTGCTGGATGAAATTGATGATTTCATTGCGCCGGACCTTGAATATTCGGGAAAACCCGCGAAATCGGTCGTTAAGGGCGATATTAAAATCGACGACAAAAAAGATTCCGCACGCAAGGAAGCCGTTAAGAAATATGATAAACTCCTCGATCTTCTGCGGGACGAACTCAAGGTCGACGTCAAGGACGTCCGGTTTTCAGGCCGCTTAACGGAATCGGTATGCTGTCTCGTTGCCGGGGAAGACGATATGGACCCGAATATGGAACGCATCCTGAAAGCGATGGGACAAAAAGTTACCGACCATAAACGTATCCTTGAAGTCAATCCGACGCATCCGCTGATCGGATCCATGCACCGCATATTTGAGAATGATAAATCTTCCGCGGTTCTGAAGGACTACGCCCGGCTGTTGTTTGAACAGGCTCTGGTGCTGGAAGGCGTCAAACCCAAGGATCCGGCCGGCCTCGCTAAGATCATGTCGCGGCTGATGGTCGAACACGCCGAAAAACTGTGAACGGCTTCGGTTACAATAAAATATTTATTTGTAAAAAATCAGAAACGTTTTGAGAAATGGGCGCAGTGTCTGCGGAAGCGGCTAATCATCGCAGATCAGCACCGCCCGGACAGGCGAGGCTTCTGCGCCGGTAATGGACAGCGGAAAACACGCCAGCGTATATTCGCCGGGTTCGGCGTCCGTCAAGTCAAGCCCCTCGAGCAGCAGTACCGATTGATTCAGCAATTTTCGGTGAAGAGGATAACCGCCGACCGGTTCGATGGAATAATAATCAATACCGATCAGTTCCACGTTTCTTTCAAGCAAAAGACCGGCCGCACGTTCACTGAGCCCGATAAATTCCTCCTCAACCGGTTTTTTCGCCCGCATTTTTTCTGAATTCCCCGTTTTAAAAAGAATCTTTGTTAGCCGGATTTGCGTCAAATGTTCAGGCAAGATTTCTCCACGCGACGCGACGCCGATAACCTGGCATCGTCCGAAAAACCGCTCTATCCGAATACTCCCGACCGTCAGTCCGTTTTCGATAAAATGCGCCGGCGCGTCGATATGCGTACCGGCGTGAAGGCTCATGGATAAAGCTGATACGCGCACATCATCACCGGATTCAAAACCCGCAATCGTTTTCAGTGAAAATAGGGGATCGCCAGCCCAAACCGGAATATCCGGAGCCAGGGGAACAGAAATATCAATGAAACGGGGCATGGATTATTTTAAACGCCAGGTAGTTCCTTCGGACGAATCCTCGATTACGATGCCCAACTCGGTCAGTTTATCGCGTATTTGGTCCGACAGCGCCCATAATTTGTGATTGCGCAGATCCGTGCGTATCGTAAGGATCAGATCGACTAATTGTTCGTATTTCTGCGACACGCTCTGCGGTTTGGACAGGTTGACGAATCCGAGGAATTCGTTCCATTCGAGGATCCGGTCGCGCGCGCGTTTCATCACGTAAAACGAAAAATCGTTGAGCATTTTGGGATTGGCGATCTTGTTGAGCCCGTTCATGATTTCAAAAACCTTGCTCATCGCGGCGGCGGTATTGAAATCGTCGTTCATGGCGTCGTAGAATTCCTTTTCGAGCCGGTCGAGATCCTTGGCGAACTGTTCGGCGTCGTTGGACACGCTGTCGCGTCCGACGCTTCCGCCCAGCTGATCGCGCAGGTCCAGCGCCTGCTGAACCTTGCTGAACGTGGCTTCCAGCCGTTTGTGCGCCATCATCGCGTCGTTGAGGTTCTCTTCGCTGAAATTCAGGGGGCTAGCGTAATGTTTCTGCAGGAAGAAAATCCTCAGCGCTTCAGGCCGGTATTGCTTGAGTATGTCGCGCACCAGCCAGAAATTCCCGGCCGATTTGGACATTTTTTCGTTATTGACGTTCAGGAATCCGAAATGCGCCCAGTATTTCACGAACCGGCGGCCGGTCGCGGCTTCGCTCTGCGCGATTTCGTTTTCGTGGTGCGGGAAGATCAGGTCGGAGCCGCCGCAATGGATGTCAATTTCGTCGCCGAGGTGCTTCATGGACATGACGGAACATTCAATATGCCAGCCCGGCCGGCCTTTGCCCCAGATGCTGTCCCATGAAGGTTCTCCGGGTTTAGCGGCTTTCCACAGCGCGAAATCCAGCGGGTTGGCCTTACTTTCGTCGACTTCCACGCGCGCGCCGGCCTGGAGGTCGTCGGTGTTTTTTCCGGATAATTTCCCGTATCCTGGAAATTTATTGACGTTGTAGTACACGTTGCCGTTCAGTTCGTAGGCAAATCCTTTGAGGATGAGCGTCTGGATCAGTTCGGTGATCGCTTCCATGTGATCGACAACGCGCGGAGCCGCGTCGGGCATGCGGATGCCGAGCTTCGCGATATCTTCGAAAAACGCCTCCGTGTACAAATGCGCTACGTCGGAGGCCTCCAGCCCGCTTTCCTGCGCCTGCCGGATGATCTTGTCGTCGATGTCGGTGATATTCAGGGCAAAGCGCACCTTGTATCCGCTATGCTCGATATATCGGCGGATCACGTCGGCCATCACAAACGAACGCGCATTGCCGACGTGGATGTAATTGTAAACGGTCGGCCCGCATGAATAGATGGTAACTTCATCGCTGCGAAGCGGAACGAATTCCTCTTTCTGTCGGGACAGGGTGTTGTAAATTCGGATCGGCATAGTTAACTCCGTAAACGGGTAATATTCATCCGGCGCAGATCAGTTGCTGCACGCTCTTTATGAATTCGTCTATCTCAAACGGTTTGGTGAGAACTTTACTCGGCTGGCCGGAAGCGATTTTTTTTCCGATACTCTGGATCGGAAAACCCGTTACGATCATAACTTTCGCCGACGGGTCGCCGCTGCGGATATGTTTCATCACTTCGAAACCGTCCATATCGGGAAGGCCGATATCCACGAGATACATATCAGCAGGGAACCGCTGGCTGACCATTTCTAATGCCCGATGTCCGGTGCCTGCGAAAGACAGTTCATAATCCGTCAGCAGGTCCGCGTACAGGTCCTGCAGCGCCGGCTCGTCTTCAACTATCAGTATTTTTTTAACCATAAGGGATCGGTTTCATACGGCAGTTTCCGCGCGGTCAATCCGGATTCGGAAGGTTGTAGTTTCTTCCGAAACGATTTCCAGATCGGCGCGGTACGGGGTCAGCAGGTATTTCACGTTGACAATTTCAAGGTCGCATAAACTGAACCGCGCCTCATCCGGGGAGGGATAACGGCTGCTGTATCGGATCGTAAACAGATCCGACAACTGCTCTTCATCCATACGTTCCCGATTGTCTGTCAATTCAATCCAGACCGAAGCGGCGTCCGAGCCCGTTCATCAGGCGGAGTACGGCATCGGGGGCGAGGACGAAGACGAGCCCCACGGCCGCGAAGCCCGCCGCGGCGGACAGGCCGAGGGCACGGACCATCCTTCTATCGGTTTCTTTCG
>JBBIRG010000123.1:0-7182 GCA_037441945.1 Bacteroidota bacterium
TGGATGATATCGCCAAGGAAGCCGGAATAAGCAAGGGATTGATATACTTTTATTATAAAAGCAAAGACGACCTGATTTACGAACTCTGTGAAAACTGGTGCAGAGAAAACGATGAGGCTCTGTTTAAAATGGCCGTCGAATGCGACCTGAAAGAACTGATTTACGAATACCCGAGGTTTCTCTTTGAAAATACGCTGATGAACACACATTACCAGTTTTTCCTTCAACTGTGGTCAAGGTCAATTGAAGACTCTCAATTAAAAAAGCGTCTGTCAAAAATGCACGAAGATCATCACCGGAAGCATATTGAATTCCTGAAAATGGGCGTCAAAAAAGGGTTTCTGAAAGCCGATGCGGACGTCGAGTCATTGGCGACTCTGTTTCATGCCGTTTTTGACGGACTGCTTATTCAGTGGCATTTCGATCCTTCCATTGATCTTGTGGGTTTATGGAGAAAATCTATGGACTATCTGTTGCAGGGCGTCGGCCTGACCGACACACGCGTTAAACTTGAAATTGCAGAATGAACCGAATCCGGTCCAGCATACAACCTCAAACTGAAAGGGCATAAATCTGAATGAAAAACCAGAATGAAAACCTTATAAAAATTAGGATAGCTTTTCTAGCCGGTCTGTTTCTGATGGCATGCGCCGGCGCCGCTTCACAAAACGTTTTTCCCCAGGACAAGAAAATTTTTACGATTGATGAAGCGATACAGGCCGCAATTGAAAAAAACGCGGAACTTCAGATCGCGCGGCTTGAGACGGAGAAATCTTCCGAGCAGGTCAAAGAAGCCTACGGATACGCGCTACCCACGGTCACATTCGACGCGAATTACAGAAAGCCGATGAAAAAACAAGTTACATTTCTGCCGGGCATTTTTTTCGGCCAGGGGCCGGAACTGATCCCGGTTTCGTTTGAAGCGTATAACACGTTTAACATGGGGTTCACGGCAACGCAGATTCTATTCAATTCCGCGGTTTTCACAGGCATGGGCACCGCGAAAATTTACCAGCGCATCGCGAAGGAGCAGTTCCGGGCTTCGTACAACAAAACCGTCGCCGGCGTCAAGAAAGCGTTCTATTCGGCGCTTCTCAGCAGGCAGGTTGTCGAAACAACCAAGGCGAGCCTGCAGAACGCTGAGGACAACCTGAAAAACGCGCGCATTATGAACCAGAGCGGCATTGTATCGGACTATGATATGATCCGCGCCGAAGTGCAGGTCGAAAACGTCCGGCCGATGGTGATTGAAGCGGAACGGAATTTTACGCTCGCCCTGAACGGACTGAAATTAGCCATGAATCTCGAATCAACCGAAGAAATCGACGTCACAGGCATGCTGGAATATGCGCCCGCCGATTCCTCACTCATTGACGAATCCCTGCTCATCAGCCGGAACGCTTCCCTGCAGGCGCTGAAACATCAGAAAGATTTCAATAATGAAATTGTTTCCCTGCAGCGCTCCGAATACATGCCCAGCCTCGCGGCGTTCGGAACGTATAACTGGCAGTCGCAGAGCAACCAGTTCGAAAAAACCTGGGATAAACTGTTCGCCAGCTCGCACATCGGACTGACCATGACCGTCAACCTGTTCAACGGTTTCCGCACGACCTCCAAAGTTGCCCAGGCGAAAAAAGATACACGGAAAATCGAGGAGCAGATGCATGCCGTGCGGGAAGGATTGCGCACCCAGCTTCATAACATCAAATACCGGCTGGACGAATCGCAGAAGCGAATTCAGAGTCAGGGACGCTCCGTTGAACTCGCCGAGAAAGGATACCGCATCGCGAAGACGCGCTACCAGACGGGTTCCGGAACGCAGCTGGAAGTGAACGACGCCGACGTGGCGCTGTTACGGGCGAGGCTAAACCGCGTACATGCGATTTACGATTATACGATCGCCCGCATTGATCTGGAAGAAATTGTCAGTTTTTATAAAAACGAATCATCTAACTAATCTTGGATAAACAAAAATGAAACATGCAAAAATCATGTCCGTTCTGATGATCCTGTTCGCCGGGTTTTCGGGGATCCACGGATGCAAGAATTCAAACGCCGAATCAGAAAAAAACAAGCCGGGAAAAGCCGAGCCGGCGATGTATGTTAAAACCGAAAAAGTTCATTTGAGCCGGTTTACAAAAACCGTCCAGCTAACCGGCAGCGTCTTATCCGTGAACGATATTACCGTTCCGGCGGAAGAAGGCGGCCGTATTCTTGAGTGGTACGTATCGAAAGGCTCATACGTCCGCAAGGGACAGGTGATCGGTCAGATTGATTCCTCCCGCCAGCGATCGGCGTATGACGCGGCGGAAGCGGCCTATAAAATCGCCGATATCAGTTATGAAAAACAAAAAAAGGCCTTCGATGAACAGGCGATATCCGTGCTTCAGCTGAAAACGCTGGAATACCAGCGCGAGGCGTCCCGCGCGCAGATGGAATTAGCCGCCCGACAGCTTGAAAAGACGCGTATCGTTGCCCCGGTCAACGGAGTGGTAAATGAACGTTATGTAGACGCCGGAGAAATGATCGGTCCCGGGATGCCCGCTGCGCATGTGGTGGACGTGTACCAGCTTAAAATAGCGGCCGGCGTTCCCGAACGTTATGCCGCCGACCTTGTACTCGGCGCGCCGGTGGAATTCACCGTCGACGCCTACCCGGACGACGTGTTTCAAGGAAAGCTCGGCTTCATTGCCGCTTCCGTGACCAGTGAAAACCGGTCAATCCCCGTCGAAATTTTCATCAACAACCCTTCCGGCAAGCTCAAACCGCTGATGATCGCCAAAATCAAATTAAGGCTCAGGGCTGATGAAAAGTCCATCGTCATTCCGCAGGAATTGGTTCAACTGATCGACATGAACCGTCTCGTCGTTTTTGTCGCGAAGGACGGACGCGCCGTAGAAAGGAATGTCAAGGCGGACGGCGGCGACGGGAAAAATATACGCATCGCCGAAGGTCTGAACGCCGGAGACGAACTGATCACAGTCGGTTATCAGAATCTGATTAACAACCAGAAAGTGATTATTCAGGAATAATTCGGCCCGCGAAAAACACGAAACAAACGAAAAGAAATAAAACGCAAACGCCCACGAAAAATGCGAATAAATATAGATTAAGAACACAAAACCAAATTAAAACATTTTATCTGCCAAATACTCACAACAAACGAAAAGATACAACACATACAGATCATGAGTATGAATTTTTCAATGCAATTTATGTTTTGGTTTTTGAATTTTTTTCGTGTTGTTCGCGTGTTTCGCGGGTAAACAGATCATTTAAATAATTGAACAAGATTTTCCACAGGATTTACAATGAAACTTTCCAATTTAGCCATCGACAACCGCGTCACGGTTTACATTCTGATCGCGATCATCGTAATCATCGGATTCGCGTCGTACGGGTCGCTTCCCCGCGAAGCGGCGCCGGATATTACAGTGCCGTACGTTATCGTCAACGTACCGTACGTGGGCGTCAGTCCCAGCGACATTGAAGGCCTTGTAACACAGCCGCTTGAAAAAGAACTAAAATCGATTCGCGATATCAAACATATTATATCCAATTCTAAGGAAGGTCTATCATCCATTTTTGTCGAATTTGAGTCGGAAGTAGACATTGACGACGCGGTCCGCCGCGTACGGGATAAGATTAATGAGACTCGGCCTTCCCTACCTTCGGACATACTCGATCCGATAGTAAGCGAAATCAACATCAGCGAATTCCCGATCATGTATGTAACGCTGGGCGGGAATCTAGGCCTGGCGCGTCTTAAAAAAATTGCCGACCATCTGGAAGATAAATTCGAGGCGATCCCCGGCGTACTCAGCGCCGATATCACGGGCGATCTCGAACCGGAAGTGCAGATCCATTGCGACGTCAACCGGCTAAAGGGCTACCAGATAGGATTTACCGACGTCATCAACGGTATCCAACGCGAAAACGTTACCATTCCAGGCGGATCAATCGATGACGGCGCTATGGATTTTTCCGTCCGGATACCTGGGGAATATAAAACGACTCAACCGATCGAGAATATCCTCATCAAAATGCGCTCCGGCCGTCCTATTTACCTGCGCGACGTCGCCGAAGTTAATTTTGCCTTCGAAGACCGCCAAACCTACAGCCGTTTGAACGGACAACCGGTCGTCACGCTCGCGGTCCGAAAACGCGCCGGAGAAAACCTGGTTCGCATTGCCGACCAGGTCAAAACCATCATCGCCGAAGAACAAAAAAATTTCCCTGCTGGCGTTCAGGTCAATATCACCAACGATATGTCCAAATACATCAAGACCACCGTATTTGAAATGGAAAACAGCATCATGACGGGTATGTTTCTGGTTATCATGATTCTGTTCATGTTTTTCGGTTTTAAAAATTCTATCCTGATCAGCACCGCCATACCGCTGTCGATGCTTGTTGGTTTCATCGTCCTCGCAACGATGAATATTACGCTGAATTTCGTCGTGCTGTTCACGCTGATCCTTGTGCTCGGCATTCTCGTGGACGACGCCGTTGTAGTAATTGAGAACATTTACCGCCATCAGCACGAATACGGCAAGGATCCCACAACCGCGGCGAAGGACGGCGTCAAGGAAGTCGCCGTACCGGTGATTACCGCGACGATAACGGTAATATCCGGCTTTATTCCCCTGCTCTTTTGGCCCGGAATCATCGGCGATTTCATGTGGTTCCTACCCGTAACGCTGATCGTCACGATGTCGGCGTCCCTGTTTACCGCGTTTGTCATCAGTCCCGTGCAGTCGGCGCAATTCATAAATTATCAGAAAGAAATCGCGAAAGTCAAACGCGCCGTCAAACACGGAAGGGTCTGGCAAAAATTCAATCCGTTTACGTTCATCTATCACTGGGTGGACGAAAAATTCTTTCCCGCCACGCAGAGAAAATACGTCCATTCCATGAACTGGACATTGAAACACAAACGCACAACGATCCTCGGTTCGGTCGTTCTGCTGGTCGGAATCACGGTACTATTCGGCAAATTCAACCACGGCATTGAATTTTTTCCCTCCACCGAACCGAATGAAATGAGCATCCAAATTAATATGCCGCCCGGCACGCCTTTGGAAACAACCAATCATGTAACGATGATGATCGAGGAACGAATACAACAGATTCCTGAATTCAACGATATTGAATTTCTTACAGCGAACGTAGGCGCCTCATCGGATAAATTTGACGCGGGCGGAAAAGGAACGCCAAACAAAGCCATTGTCGCGATTAATATGAAAGAACGCGCTGAACGATTATTTAATTCGTTTGGGGCTTTAGCAAGCATCCGCGAGGCGGTGTCCGGAATACCCGGCGCGATTATTAAAGTGGACGTCCAGGAACACGGACCACCAGTAGGCGCCCCGGTCAGCATCGAAATTTCCGGCGACGATTTCAGAATGCTGGCCCAAATGTCGGAAGATATCATACGGCAGATCAAGGACATCGAAGGTTTGGTTGACCTGAAAGACGATTACGACGAAGGAAAGCCTGAAATTCAGGTGATTGTCGACCGAGAAAAGGCCGGACTTTTAGAAATGAGCACCGGACAGATCGGAACGGCGGTACGCACAGCGGTCAGCGGAACCGAGGCGTCGACATTTCGCCTGGGAGAGGACGAATATAAGATCATGGTCAGGCTCCGTGAGGACCAGCGCCAGTCGCCGAATGACATCGAGAACCTTAACATCACCTTTATGAACCAGCGCGGACAACTGCTGTCGGTTCCACTGGTATCTGTTGCTTCCGTAATCCGCAGTCAGGGTTTATCAAGCATCCGCCGCAAGGACCAGAAACGCGTCGTTACGATTACCGGCGACGTGCAGGACAAACTGGTCAACGATGCGCTGAAGGAAATCCAGGCCAAACTGAAAACTTATCCGCTTCCGAACGGTTATTCCATCAAATTTACCGGCGAAACGGAGGAACAGGACAAGGCGGCTGCATTCCTCTCGAAGGCGCTGCTGATAACGATCTTGCTCATTTTCATGATCATGGTCACGGAGTTCAATTCGGTAAAGGTCCCGCTTGTGATCATGCTCAGCGTGCCGTTGTCGCTCATTGGCGTGTTCATCGGACTGCTGGCGACGCAGACGCCGTTCAGTATTTTGATGACGGGGGTCGGGATTATATCGCTTGCGGGAATTGTCGTCCGCAACGCGATTATCCTTCTTGATTTTATGAAACAGCTTCGCTCCGCAGGCATGCCGATCGATGAAGCGCTGGTGGAAGCCGGACGAACCCGTCTCCGTCCTATCGTGCTGACGGCCGTATCGACGATTCTCGGCGTCATGCCCCTGGCGACGGGCATCGATTTCGACTGGAGAAATTTTCATTTCGTGATCGGAGCCGAAAGCAGCGATTTTTGGCGTCCCCTGGCCGTAGCGATCATTTTCGGTCTCACGGTTTCTACTTTTCTGACGCTGATCATCATTCCAACTGTTTATTCATGGATTGAGGATGTTTCTGAAAAATTAAAAGGAACGTTCAGTAAAATAACGAAAAACGGACAAAGCGAACCCATACTGCCGGAACCCGCCGGAGAAAATGAATAATCACATATCCTTATCTGGGATAAACCGCTGATTCAAACGGCGGTTTTTTTATTGCGCCGGATTTCCCTTTTTGCTTGATTCAGATAAGATCGAATATTATATTTCGCGCTGTTTTGAACAGGTCACACGCAGGAATTCATTATAAGGAGATAGCAATGAGCGACGAAAACTTGATTAAAGGGCTTCCCGAAAACGCTTACCGGGAACTCAATCCGGGCGAGAACTATACGCCGGTGATGCTTCCGGACAAACCCTATCCGGAGATCACGGCCTGGTCGGTATTCTGGGGCCTTCTGATGGCGGTATTGTTTTCGGCGGCGGCGGCGTATTTAGGTTTGAAGATCGGCCAGGTGTTCGAGGCGGCGATTCCGATCGCGATCATAGCCGTCGGATTATCGGCGGTTACAAAACGGTCTAAAGCGCTGGGCGAAAACGTTATCATCCAGTCGATCGGGGCCAACTCGGGCACCATCGTAGCCGGCGCGATCTTTACGATTCCCGCTCTGTATATCCTTGAATTGGACGTAGAGTTTTACAAGATTTTTCTCGCCTCAATGCTTGGCGGATTTTTGGGAATTTTATTTTTAGTGCCGTTCCGAAAATATTTCGTTTCCGACATGCA
>JBBIRG010000124.1:0-7168 GCA_037441945.1 Bacteroidota bacterium
AATGACCAGCGAAAATCCGAATAAAGAAAAAACCCTGGATCGCCAGACGCTCCTCCGCGGCGAGGTCAGCGACGAACTCGAACGAAAAACGCTGGAACTTTCAGCGCTTTTCGAGATCAGCCAGCTGCTTAATTCATCGCTGAACCTCGTTTCCATCGCCAACCATATCCTGCTTTCTCCGATGGGCAGGCTTATGATTAGCGAGGGTATTTTCCTCCTGCACCGCGGACGGAATGAATTTGAAGTGTATACGCTGAAAGGGCTCCCGCGCGAACTGATCGGCAAACGTCTCAATATGCCCGGCCTTCCTTTCAAACCTTTTATGCATCAGGAAATATCGCCAAGCCAAAAATGGATGGATTTTTTTGAGCAGTATGACCTCCGCCTTTTTTTTCCGGTCACCCTGCGCAATGACGTTTTCGGACTCATTGCTTACGGAAAAAAAATGAACGGCGAAAATTACCTGGAAAGTGAAATCGACTTTTTATCTTCCGTTTCCAGTATCGCCGCGTCCAGCATCCAGAACGGAATCGTTTACAACGAATTGCATGAAGTTAACCAGCGCCTGGACAAAAAAATACAGGAACTGAACACCCTGTTCGACATCGGCAAGGGCCTTCAGGCTTCGCTCGATTCCAAAAAAATACTGAAACTTCTGAGCTACGTCCTGATGGGCGAAATGATGATCCACAAATACATGATTCTGATACGGCGAAATGTAACGATTGAACTTGCCGATAATAAGGGATTCGCCTCATTGTCCGTCCCGGCCGGATGCGATGAACAGCTTTTCGGCATTTCGCATCCCGTTCTGACCGACAATCAACCGCCGAGTGAACTTTCCGATTTTCTTGCCAGCGCCGACGTCCGCGCGGTGATCCCAATGCGCTCCCAGGATCAGACCAAAGGCATTCTTCTGACAGGGGCCCGGTTCAACAGCCAGCCGTTTTCAGATGATGATCTGACGTTTCTGTATACACTCGGCAATCAGGCGATGCTGTCGCTGGAAAACGCATGGCTGTTTGAGGATTCGCTGGAGCGCAGGCGGCTGGAGGAAGAACTGGAACTGGCGCGCCAGATCCAGATCGGGCTGCTGCCCAAATCTTTTCCGAATATTTTTCCCTTTGATGTCCACGGCGTCAACATATCATCCAAACAAGTCGGCGGAGATTATTTCGACGTCATCCGCATAGATGATGACCGGTATGTCGTTGCGATCGCCGACGTTTCCGGTAAAGGCGTTCCCGCATCCCTGCTGATGAGTAACCTCCAGGCAGGCCTGCTCGCGCTGAGCGCTGAAGCGCGTTCGTTCGACCGGCTGGTCGCGCGGATCAACAATATCATATACGCCAATACAGGCTCGGATAAGTTCATTACGTTTTTCGGCGGCATCCTCGATCGGAAAAACCGGACCTTCACCTATGTCAACGCAGGTCATAATCCGCCGTACCGGGTAACCGCCGGCGGAGATCTTTGCCCCCTGGAAAAAGGCGGGTTGATTCTCGGAATGATTCCGGACATGGAATACGAACAGGATACCCTGACTTTGAATTCCGGTGAATCCGTCGTGATGTTTACCGACGGCGTCACCGAAGCGATGAATGCCGCCGGGGACCTATACGATGAATCACGGCTGGAACAGCTGATCCGGGAAAACCACCGGCTGTCACCGCGCGAAATCTGCGATTTCATCGTCGATTCCGTCAGCCGTTTCGCGGGCGGCGCCCCTCAGTCCGACGATATTACAGTGGTTACTTTGAAAATGAAAAACTAAACCTCCAAGGAATCAGGACCTGCTATGTTACAAAAGATCATTTACCTGTTTTTCCGTTATTTCATCGGAATCGTTTTTATTGTTTCGGCCGTATCCAAACTGCTGACGATCGGCGCCTTCGAGATCAGCGTGATCGAACAAGGCATCACGTCCGACCGGCTGACGGCTGGCTACCTTTCGCGCCTTCTGATCGGCTTTGAACTTTTTCTCGGCGTGATGTTTTTTTTCAGAGCCGGCCTCAGGCGACTGACTATACCGCTGACCCTGCTGACCTTAACCGGATTCACGATTTACCTTACCTATTTCGCAATCTTCCGCAGCGAAATGGAAGACTGCGGCTGTTTCGGTGAGCTGGTCAAAATGACCCCTGTTGAATCGATCCTGAAGAATCTGTTACTGATTGCGGTGACGATTTTTGTATTTTTGAAATCGGAAACAGCGGAAATACGAAAAACACTCGCCGGAATATTACTGGCCGGCTGCATTTCCGCCTTATACCTGTTTTATCCCGTCCAGCCCGCAAGCGCAGGACTATTTTCTCGGTACACGTATTTTAAAGACGCAGGAGTCGTGGATCTCAACACCGGGGAACGTCTCGTTGTTGTATTCAACGTAGACTGCGATCATTGTCAGCAGACCGCGTTCGAAATGGGACGGCTTTACAGTGAACACCCGGAACTCCCGAATCTGTATTGCCTCATCATGGGCGATCCCAAAGAAATAAATGCTTTTTTTGAAAAAGCCCGAGTCCGTTTTCCCTACCGTCGGATATCCGAGGAAGAGTTCTTTTCACTGATCGGAAAGGAACCCCCAAGGATTTACCGTCTGAAAGACGGACAGATAAAGGATGCCTGGGATAAACACTTTACGATGAACATCAGTAAAACTTATCTTGAATAAAATCGATCTTAGAAAAAAACGCCTGTGATCGAAAGATGACAGGCGTTTTAATAATATTTTCTAACGGCTATTCCAGTCCATCGATGCGGATTTCGCGCGAATATTCAACGGTATATTTGATCCTCAGTTCCACTTTTTCTTTTGGCCTGATCCTTAGGCGCCATTCAACGATATTGTTATAAAGCTTTTCAACCACGCCGTTCGGCACCGCCGCGATGGTCTGGTCTTTTTTCTCGAAATTCGGCAGCATCGTCTCAACTTTAATCCGTTCATCCTGCGGGATCGGGAATTGGTCGCGGATCTTGATGGTGTCATCGGTCTTCTTGAAACTCTCGACAGTGATTTTATACTCAAAGGATTTCTTCTCGTTCTTTGAGAAAAATCCGGTTTCAGATTTGAAATCGCGGACCTGCTCGCGCTTGATCTTGATACCGTCGTCAATGCCGAGAGATACATTGAATTTCTCTGTTGGGATAATCGTTTCGATAGCTGAGGTCCCCACAAAACTGTTGCCGAAAAATATATTCATATTACCTGCAAGAAAGGGCGCGTCCGTCGTGTTTTCGATGCGACCCGTCAGGAAAACATGTGTGGCAATTTTGGGAACCGCTGCATATTCAAATGCCGCATTCAGTTTTTCTATCGCAATGGTGACTTTGTGATCGTTGTTATCGGCAGTGATTGTCGATGGTTTTTTTATAGTAAACACAACCGAAGTGGACCGCTGTTCAATCGACGCGGTTTCATAATCCAGTAATCCAGTATCCGCTTCTCCCTCTGATACTTCGTCAAATGCATCTTCCTTGGCGGATTCCTGTTTAGCAAACGACCGCACTCCGGCGCCCATGCTCATTTTGTTCTTTTTTTCCTTGTCTGCATATTTATACCTTGGCTGATATACGTTCAGGTACCAGGCGCTGAGCTGCGGCGCCGATCCCGAAATATTGGGTCTGGCCGTGGATATGGACAGATTAACGTTGTTCCAGTCCTCGCCGGTATTTTGTGAAATCATCGCGTAATAAGTGAATTCCACCTTCTGGTCTTCCTGCGATACGCGGACATCGTAATACGGATACCACCTGGCTCCGGAGATAACATAGGTAATGTCAAATTTCATCAACCCAGCGCGGGTGACCGAAAAATTGACCACCGCTTTTTTCCGCGTTAGCTTGGAGTATCCGGAAATCTGATTGATCTGCTGTTGTACTTGGCTTTTCTTTTTACCTGATTCCGTCTTTTTCTTGTCGAGGTTCCGCAGTTCAGAGTTGATTTTTTCAAAATTCGCGTCGTAAAATGTGAACAGACGGGTCCAGTCGTCAATACTTGGTCGTGCAGCTTCTTTCGATCCCTGCGACGAGGCCGTGACATTAATTTTAATCAGATCCAGAAAGTCCTTTTCCTTAGTCAGCAGCGTGATGCGGTCGGTTATGACCCTTTCTTCTTCCAGCAAAGCGGTCATTTGGTCCTGTAGGATTTTCAGCGCGTTCTTCGGAAGCGTGTCAATATATACCGTTTCAATTTTTATATCGGATATCCGGGCGCGCGCCGTACCCGCGCCTTCAACGCGAAGGGACTGGTTGTCTAGCGAATACGGTAGATCGCCGAAAGCAAATTCATAGTCGCCTTCGGCCAACTGAATCGATGCGCTTCTCGTGATGCTGGCCCGGTCGCTGTATACGGTGACAGAACTTACATCCGATTTCATCGCTTTCTGCTGTGCTTCAGCGGACCATCCGGCTAAAAATAATATCAGTAATACGATTGCATGTTTCATAAATCCTCCGAGTTTATATTTTTTTCCGCCTATCGTTGAAAACGATCCAACAATCACTTCCTAACTGATTAAAAACCAAATTTATATACACCTAACAGAATAATGCATCCCATCCCGATAAGTGTGAAGATCATTATATTTTTCCATTTCCTCAGCGACTGATCCAGAAGGATGTTATCATCGGATTCATTCTCACTTTTAATTGATATCCGGTTTATGATTTTTAATTTTGACCAGCCCAGATGGGTTAAAATAATCAGAATGATCGCAACGAAAATTTTAATATGAATGAATCCACGAGGACTGAACCATTCCATTCCAAACATCATCATGACAGCTAGACCGCTCGCGAGGATCAGGGCAATGCCGGGCCAGATCATATAACAATAGGTTTTCCGTATCAGTTCGATCATCAGTCTGTCGACGCCGTTTTCTGATTTCAGACTGCCAAAGAAAAGATACTGCGTTACCATTCCGCCAACCCATAGGATGATGCCGTAGATATGCAGTGTCAGTAATGCCGGAATGATGTTTTCCATAAACGTTATCCTGATTTATTTTTTCGTATGTTTTTAATCATGTGAGCAACAAATAGTTTACTTCTTTAATAATTCTCGTCCTGATATGCCTCGCCATGGGGATTAACTCTGGCGCAGAGACATAAAGCAAATAAATATACTCCTTTTTACGCACAGAGCGTTATGAAATAAAATAAACATGTCCACCATATCACGCTCGGATTAACAAATTAGCCGTACATAACGCCGGCGAGGTAGCCGACGACCTGATCGTACTCATGGGAGACTTCCCCTGACGTCCGGTAAAGAACAACTTTCGCCTGATTCGCGCCGAGCAGCCGGGACGCTATCATCGCGGCGATGATCGGCCCGGCTCCGCACGCTTCACATTTGCCGGCGGTGATTTCATAATAAAGTTTCTCTTCATCAAACTGATTGACGGCGTCAATGATTTTCTGATCAAGACGGTTGGCGGTTTCCTGGTCGTGGTAATGGGAAAGATCGCTGCTGGCAATGATCAGGCTGCTTGTGCCTGCAAGAATCTTCGCCAGCGCATCGCCCAGAGCTGAACAGGTTTTCCAGTCCTGCGAACCCATAACCAGCGGAATGATTTTAAAATCTTTCAATATATATTGCAGAAACGGTAATTGCACTTCAAGCGCGTGTTCATCGCCATGTCCAAGCGGGGATTTCAGGATTACCGGCGACAATTCGGCAAGTCGACCTGATAATTCCGTATTCGTCGGAATATTTCCCAGCGGTGTTGCATACTGGCCGGGATAAACCGTGACGCCTCCGAACCGGTCGCGGTGGCTGGGCGAGATTACAGCCACATTGTCTATAGCCAGCCCGCGGATCAGTTGATAGGCCGAGGCGGCAACAACGCCGGAATACGCGTATCCCGCGTGAGGAACAATCAATCCGGTGATTTTTCCCTTAACCGATGCGGCGGGCGTTGTTCTGAACATTTGCTCCAGATCGGCCTGCAGCTTTTGCGCTGAGCCTGGATAAAAATACCCAGCGACAGCCGGCCTTCGTGGCGTCTGCGCAGCGGGTGTCGTCATGATTATCCTTTCTTTTTGAGCAAATCTTCAGTCGTCCGGTCACTCCTTAATCGGGAGTCCGTATTTTTCAGCTTTACGGTAAATTGTTGCCCGCCCGATGTTCAGGCGGCGCGCAACTTCGGATATGTTTCCCTGGCAGTCGGCGAACGCTTTCTTGATCACCTTTTCCTCGACCCGTTCGATAACTTCATCAAGAGTGCCCTCCATGGACACATAGGATGCGCTCACCGTAACGTTTTTTTCTTCGTTCATCTTCCGGATCATCGGCGGCAGGTCTTCGGTCATGATTTCCGGACCGGATGAAATGATAACGGCGCGTTCGATCGCATTCTCCAGTTCTCGGACATTGCCAGGCCAGTGATAGTCGCACAGCGCCGTCATCGCGCTGTTATGAATCATTTTCAGTTCCGGCTTTCGTTCGCGCTTGATGAACCGTTCCATGAAAAAGGCGGCCAGCGCCGGGATATCTTCTTTTCGGTCGCGCAGGGCGGGTATTGTGACGGGAAACACGCTGAGCCGGTAGTAAAGATCCTCGCGGAAAATCCCTTGTTTAACGGCTTCTTCCAGGTTCCGGTTGGTCGCCGATACGACTCGCACGTCGACTTTGACTAAGTCGCGTCCGCCGATCCGCGTCAGTTCACGCTCCTGCAGGACGCGCATGAGTTTCGCTTGCGTGGCCGGGGTCATTTCGCCGATCTCATCAAGAAAAATCGTTCCGCCGTTGGCCTGCTCGAATTTCCCGATCCGCCGTTCCGTTGCTCCCGTGAAGGAACCTTTTTCATGCCCGAACAGCTCGCTCTCCAGAAGGCTCTCCGGCAGGGCGGCGCAATTGACCGCCACAAACGGTTTTCCGCTGCGGCTGGCCGTCCGCTGGTGTATTTCCTTGGCGACTAATTCCTTGCCCGTGCCGCTTTCGCCCATGACCAGCACTGTAACGTTGCCGCCGCGCGTTACTTTTTCCAGTATGCGGTAAATTTCCTGCATCTTCCCGCTGCGACCGATGATGCTGCCGAAATCATGCTGCTGGTACAACTCGGATTTCAGACGGTTCAGTTCCTGCGACAGCGAACTCATCAGCAACGCGTTGCGGATGGACACTTTCAGGCGGTTCGACTCGAAGGGTTTGGTCACGAAATCA
>JBBIRG010000125.1:0-1916 GCA_037441945.1 Bacteroidota bacterium
GTAGTTGATCAGGTAATTCTCGAACCATTCGATGGTTTCGATATCGAGATGATTGGTGGGCTCGTCGAGGAGAAGCAGGTCGGGATTCTGCAGAAGCAGTTTCGCCAGCGCGATGCGCATCTGCCAGCCGCCGCTGAATTCCTCACAGGGGCGGTCAAAATCATCGTTGCGGAATCCGAGTCCGTTAAGAACCAGCGCGGTCTTCGATTCAACCGTAAAAGCGTCGTACAGTTCCATCTGGTGCATCAGCTCGCCCTGTTCGTCGATCAGGTCGGCGCAGGCTTCCGAAGCGGGGTCGGTTTCACGAAGAGTGTCGTGAATTTCGGCGAGCCGCTGTTCGATACGGCGTAAAGTACGGAACGCCGAGGTTGCCTCTTCTATCAGCGTTTGTCCTGATGCGGAGAGTCCTTCCTGGGGCAGATACCCGATCCGGAGATGCCGGGAATGAATCACCTGTCCGCCGGTTGGAATGAGATCGTTATGAATGATTTTCAGAAGTGTGGATTTTCCGGTTCCGTTGGCGCCGATCAGCGCGGCGCGGTCTTTCTTGCGGATGTGCATGGACACAGACCCGAATAATAGACGGCCGCCGAACTGCATTTCGATTTGGTTCAAATGAAGCATGGGATTACCGGTAATCCTGCGCGGCGAATGTTTGAGCGGCCTCGATACGGCGCCGGATCGCCGGATGACTGTAAAAAAGAAATTCCACCAACGGGTGCGGGGAATCATCGGACATGTTCATTCGGGCAAGTTTCCGCATGGATTCAATAAACGCTTCGGCGTTGCGCGTCTTTGATAGCGCGTACCGGTCGGCTTGCCGTTCAAAATGACGGCTGATGATATTCTGCGCCGGCATCATCAGCATGGAAGCCGCGGCCATGATCAGACCGAGAACGGGCAACACCGAAAGATCGTGAAGCGCCGTTCCGTAAAACCGGGCGACGATCCATTGATACAGCCATGCGGCCGTTCCCAGTCCCGCGAAAATAGCGACCGCTCCCGTCAGCAGGAGTATGCTTATATGGCGGTGATAATAATGGCCGGTCTCATGCGCGAAAATCACCTCGATCTCCTCTTCGGTAAATTGTTCCAGCAAAGTGTCCGCCAGAATGATACGTTTCGATTTCCCGATGCCGGCAAACGCCGCGTTCGCTTTTTTCGTGTTCTTGCTGAGATTGAACTGATAAAGGCCTGAGATGTGCAGGGAAACCTCATCGCTGAGTTTGATCAGCCTGTTTTTCAGCGATTCCGATTCCAGGGGCGTGAATTTATAGAATAACGGAAAAAGCAGGGTGGGCGCGAGACGGGCAAGCAGAACGGAGAATAAGTAATAAACAATACCGACCGGAATCCACCAGTACGACTCAAAAACGGTCAGGCAAAAATAGAAAACCATCAGCAATGGAAGTCCGATCAGCATACCGACCAGCGTTCCTTTAAGTTCTTCTTTCAGCCATGCCGGTTTCGTCTGATTGGACAAGCCGTAACGGTGTTCGATGATGTATCCGCCGTAAAAATCCAGCGGCAGGCTGACGATTATCCCGGCCACGCTCAGTGCGGCCGTGAATATCAGGAACTGAAGATAAGAATCCGAAACGGCATTTTCCACCAGACGCGCAAATGTAATATTATATCCGCCCAGTATAAAAACCAACAAAAGCCCGAACGACATGAGTCCGCCGGATAATGACAGCATCAATTTTGTTTGCGTGTACTTTTTATTTTTCGGTTTATCCATGGCGTGTTTAATTTATTCATTTCAGCCACAAATACAACAACGAAAGTCGCGATCGCCGCGATTTGAATAAAAAACTTTTCTTTCGGCGTATTATTTTGTATAATAATTCTGTCAGTCTGGAATATAAAAAAGGAATGCCATGCGCGCTGAAGATCATGCCGAAATGAGAAGATAT
>JBBIRG010000125.1:1934-5228 GCA_037441945.1 Bacteroidota bacterium
ACCGTAATTCACTGATGAAAGAGTTCACACGGGCCAATGTTTTTACGCTGCTTTTTTGGCTAGCGGTGAGTTTCGGAAACGGTTTATTTGACCTGATATTCTGGCTGAAATTGTTCGCGGTTTTTTTCAGTCTTCTGCTTTCCGGTTTGATTTCCGACTGGTTGTGGTTCTGGATTATATCGGGGAAGTTTCAGAAGCCGTTTTCACTGAAGGCTTATCTTTCACGAATCCCGTTTTATATGATTCTGACGGTTGGCATCGTCTTACCGGTTTCTATGGCGGTTAATCTGATCAGGGCCGATTGGCTTTCGTTGATTTTATACGGATGCGGCGCGCAGATCATTTTTCAAGTTATCAATCAATGGATTATTTTTAACCGGTTGCGCAAACTGAGTTTAACGGAATTATAAAGGGACGAAAATGGCTGAAAAAAATGTTCATAAAGTGATCATTATCGGCAGCGGACCCGCGGGATTTACCGCGGCGATTTACACCGCGCGCGCCGATCTGAAGCCGCTTGTGTTTGAAGGTCATCAGCCCGGCGGCCAACTGACGATTACGAATGAGGTCGAGAATTTTCCCGGATTCCCTGAAGGAGTCATGGGGCCGGAACTAATGGAAAACATTCGGAAACAGGCGCAGCGGTTCGGCGCGGACATTCGTTTTCAGTCCGTTACTAATGCCGATCTGGGCAGACGGCCTTTCGTTTTGACGGACGACGCCGGCGATGAACATTTATGCGAAACGCTTATTATCGCAACGGGCGCATCGGCGAAAATGCTGGGATTGGCGGAAGACAAGGAATTTATGGGGCGAGGCTTGTCCGCCTGCGCCACGTGCGACGGGTTCTTCTTTAAGGGCAAAGACGTCATGCTGGTCGGCGGGGGCGATACGGCGCTGGAAGAAGCCATGTACCTGACGCGGTTCTCTCCTCAGGTGACGGTCGTTCACCGCCGGGATGCGCTCCGCGCGTCGAAGATCATGCAGGAACGGGCGCTGAAGAATGAAAAAATCAAGTTTATGTGGAATTCGGTGATCACGCAATTACTCGGCGACGCGGACGGCAAACTGCGAGCGGTTATGATTCAGGACGTAAAAACGGATAAAGTCCGGGAAATACCGACCCAGGGGCTTTTCTACGCGATCGGACATGAGCCGAACACCGCGCTGTTCAAAGGGCTCCTAGACATGGACGAAAACGGCTACATTCGGACGGGAGATAATTCCACAAAAACAAACGTAGAGGGCGTTTTTGCCTGCGGCGACGTGCAGGATCATTATTACCGCCAGGCGATTTCCGCGGCAGGATCTGGCTGTATGGCGGCGATCGACGCCGAACGATATCTGGCGGAACACGCAACTTAATCAAAGGAAATTTGAGATGAACATTTTCAAATCAATAGCCGCGGCAGCCGGAATCACGGTTTTCGTTTCCTGCGTATCGACAAAAGTCATAGAGGATAAAACCACGCTTGAATCGTTAACGGAAAAGTATGCCGGAAAAATGGCTACCGTATATATTCTTCAACATCCAGTGGAATGCCGGTTGGCAGGTTTGCATGAAAATCAGCTAAAGGTACTGGGCGACAGTTCCGAAATCCTGATACCGGCCGAATGCGTAACGAAAATCCGGGTGGATTCCGGCGGCAGGGGAACGCGGAGCATGGTAATCGGCGGGCTTATCGGAGGCGCGATTTGCGGAACCGGAGGCTGGTTAGCCGCCCGTGAAGCGGCTTCGACGGATGTCAACGCCATCGGCCATCCGGTCACGCTGGGCCTTTTTGTCGGAGGAGCGGCGGCCGGAGCGATTTTCGGAGCCGGAAGTAAAACCATAAAATATTATTCATATACCACAACCGCCAAAACGGTCATCCTGCATGAGGAAGTCGGTGAGGAAATCACGCCGGCCGAACTGACATTATTTTCCCTGTTTGACGACCTGAAAAAAGACGGCGAACAACTGCTTATGGTACGGCTCATCGGATATGGCGAAGGTCAGTTTCTCCTTTTATATGAAGTGACTGTGAAGGGCGAATACTATTCGAAAATCAAAATAACCGATAAAGATTATATTGAAAGCGAAAAACAGAAAATCATCACGGTTTTGTCAGAAGAAAAAAAAGACTGACCGAAAAGTCTTTGTTTACATATGAACAAGATCACGGAAGCATATCCGGATAAAGCCGTTTACGGACTGATCGGGTATCCGGTGAATCACTCTCTCTCGCCGGATATTTTCCGTTTTGCATTCAGCGGGATGAATATGAATGCCGAATACCGATTGTGGGAAGTCAAGGAGGATGAACTGTCGGACGCCGTTGATAGGTTCCGCAGGTTACCGGTGAAAGGTTTCAACGTGACGATTCCGCATAAAATCGCTGTTATCGGGCATCTGGATAGTATTCATGAACGTGCCCAAACCATCGGAGCGGTGAATTGCGTTGCAAAGAGTAATAACATCCTTACCGGATACAACACCGATTATGCCGGCGTCGTTAATTCCCTGGAGTCATTCCGGAAAATTCTTCAAACCGCGTCGGCGCTGGTATTGGGAGCGGGAGGAGCTGCGCGGGCTGTCGTTTTTGCCTTATTGACGGAATTCCGGACGGGACCTGTTTTCATAGCCAATCGCTCGGCGGAACATGCTGAAAAATTAATCGGTGATTTTAAGTCTTTCGACGCGGATCATCGGCTTAGGTTGCTTCCGGCGGTGAAATCAGTAAAAGATGAAGCAACTCTTCTGATCAACTGTATTCCAAACGGTGCATTTATAGAATTCATTTCTGAAAATCTCCGGCTTCTGAATTCCGTTCAATTCATTTTCGATTTGAATTATTTAATCAATAAAAAATTGATAGCCAACCAATTTCAACGGGAAATTATTTACAAAGACGGACTGAATATGCTGGTCCGTCAGGCTGCTGAATCTTTCGTTATATGGACGGGCAAGAAAATGCCCGAAAAGGCTGTTCTGGATTATTTACGGTCAGAACAAAAATCACAGTGAAATATAAACACAATTTTATTTTACCAAAAAATCTTAAATGGGTTTTAACATCCCGACTTGTCGGGATCAACAAGATATCCCGATATATCGGGAAAATACAAGGTTAAAATAAAATTTTGTTATCATTATTTAACTATTTTTGGGTGAATAAAATATTTTTTAAAATAACTCGTAAACCATTTCCTCTTACCTCTGTTGCGGTCTCGGGACAAGTATGCGCTTTGTGTCTTAGTGGCGAGTTGGATTTAATATTTTAGGTTTTATGATTTTCTGCCCGCTAAATACAC
>JBBIRG010000125.1:5242-7139 GCA_037441945.1 Bacteroidota bacterium
AAAATAATAGGACAAAATTCTTTTTTTTTCTGTATGGCGTGTTTCGCTGGAAATTTATTTAAAATCATGCGCGAGAAAACTGCATTACGGTGACGCCGACCTGATACTTGTTTTCCGGCTTTTGCCCTTTCTTATTTTCCATGTTCGAGACTCCTTTCATTCTAAATGTTACTAAAGAGTCTCCAAAAATTAAACCCTTATTTTGTTCGGTTTCTTCTTAGGAAAAGCACGGTCGCGTATGCTAATTGATTTTTTACGCAAAGACCGTTATGAGCGCAAAGAGAAGACTTTTTCCACAAGGAATGAAGTTTATATAATACTGTATGCATTGGTGGTCTTCGTCCGCCGCGGCGGATAGTGCCTATTCAGTTTTACGGAGTCCTGCGGTTAAAATTCTAATAGTTCTGGTTTGTCCGAGTTAGGTGTAAGTAATATTTTCTCCGCGCTTCCTTCAACGCTCCTGCGGTTTCATTTATTTTTTAGCGATGACGATCAGGTTAGGTGATTCTTCGGAAGAAAATGGCCGTCCCCGGTAATCTCCGATGAATCCCCATTTGCTGTATTGCGCTTCCGAGAGGAAAAACTCGATTTCTGCCGGAAGCAGAGGCCTGACCGGAATGGATAAAGGAGTTAATTCCCAGTGACCGCCTTCGTTATGCAGATGCATCAGGTTTCGGACAAGCAGTTCCTCGTGAAAATCATTCATAAAAAAAAACAACTGCTGTTTTTTTGCCGCTGAACGGTCGATAACGGGCAGAAAGCGCTCTTTGCGCCGCCATATTTTCTGGTAATTGTTGATCTCAATGACCAGCACACCCGATACTGAAAGCGCTTTACGCGCTTGTTTGAAAAACTGAATCAGAGCCTCATCATCAAGCACGACCGGCAGGGCGTCTTTTGTACACAGAATGAGGTCGTAGGCCTGGCTTGCAAGATGTTCCGGCGCGAGGGCAATCTCTGACTGGATGTATTTCACGCGGCTTTTAATTTTTTCCCGGCATCGGCGGATCATTTCCGGGTTGATATCGGCGCCGGTCAGATTTGTGATTCCAAGGCTGTCCATCATTTTCAGCGTCTGACCGGTGCGGCAGGCCAAGTCGCAGGCGGAACGGATTCCGTGTTTACCGATGAGCATTTTATAAAACGGTTTGTAAATGGATTCCACGATCCGGTCGGGAAAAAGAATATCGAAAAAGGCGGCGATGCGTTCGCCGTATTCCAGTTCGCTCAACAGTACTTCCGGCAGCGGTGCAGGCACAGCCGCCGCGGATTTCAGGTGACGGATATCTTTTGGCATAGTTCCGGGGCTTGTTTTTCGCGGAGCGGACATGCAAACCTCGCGAGTAAGGTAAAGTGAAATTCCACTTGAATAACAACAGAAATATCGTAAATTTAAAAAAAAATATTCAAAAAGCAAAACGAATATTAAGTCCCTTCAAGGAGCGCCACAATGAAAAAAATTTGGATACTTGCGGCTTGTTTTTTCCTGATTCTTGGCTGTCAGGGAAAAAAGAACGATAAAACCGAAACAGAACCGCCGGTCGTTTATAATATCGAAGGGCAGAAACTAGTCAAAGCCGTTTGCTTTACGCCGGACGGGAAGCATTTATTTGCCGGTGGACAAAATAAGAAATTTTATATGATCGAACGCGACGGAGGAAAAGTCATTTGGGAATCCCCTGAACGGCCCGACGCCGTTCTCGCCCTGGCGGTTTCACCGGACGGAAAACTTCTCGCGCAAACATGCGGCGACAACACAAAGAATACCGCCGAACTGGCGGTCTGGGATATCGCGGAGAAAAAGGAAATCTGGAGCAAAAAAAGCCTCACCAACGACGTTCAGTTTGTCCGGTTCTCGCCGGACGGCAAGACGCTGGCCGTTGCGAATTATTTCAAT
>JBBIRG010000126.1:0-6843 GCA_037441945.1 Bacteroidota bacterium
GACTGTGCGTCGTGTAGGCCTTGACCACCGCGCATTCATTGGCGTTCAGGACGATATCCGGCTGGTTCTTGAAACGAAGCCGTATCGAACCCTGCAGGACTAAGTACATTTCATCCTGCGTGTGGCGGTGCTGCGGGTAATCGCCCTTGAAATTCAGCACATAGGCAGCGTGATCGTTCACTTGTCCCAGTTCGAGATGCATGAAGGGATTGGTCAGAAGCGCAGCCAGCTCGTTGATGCTTGTTTTATTGGACATAATTTCAATTCCTTATAGGAAACGGAATGTTTTTTAGAGCGGGATGTTCCCGTGTTTTTTGGGCGGGTTGCCGTCGCGTTTGTTATTCAGCATTCTGAGCGCCTCGATGAGTTTCGGACGGGTGTATTTCGGCTCGATGACGTCGTCGAGGAACCCGCGCGACGCGGCGACATACGGGTTGGAGAATTTCTGTTTGTACATATCGATGATTTCGGCGCGTTTGGCGGCAGGGTCTTCGGCGTCGGCGAGTTCCTTGCGGAAGATGATGTTTACGGCGCCTTCGGGTCCCATGACGGCGATTTCCGCGGCCGGCCATCCAATGACGTAATCGCCCCGGATATGGCGGCTGTTCATCACGATGTAAGCGCCGCCGTAAGCTTTGCGGGTAATGACGGTGAGTTTCGGAACCGTCGCCTCGCAGAACGCGTACAGCAGTTTCGCGCCGTGCATGATGATGCCGTTGTGTTCCTGGTCGACGCCGGGCAGGAATCCGGGAACGTCCTCAAGGACGATCAGCGGAATGTTAAAGCAGTCGCAGAACCTTACGAAACGCGCGCCTTTGATGGACGATTTGATGTCGAGAACGCCGGCCAGTACTTTGGGCTGATTCGCGATAATACCGACGGTTCGCCCGTCCATGCGCGCGAATCCGACGATGATGCTCTGCGCGTGGTTTTCCTGGATCTCATAAAATTCGCCGTTGTCCACGATTAGTTGGATCACTTCTTTCATGTCGTAAGGTTTGTTTGATTCTTCCGGGACGATCGTGTTCAGTTTTTCCTCGGCGCGGTTGGGATCGTCGCCGTTGTCGACCCAGGGCGGATCTTCCATATTGTTCATCGGCAGGAACCCGATCAGCCCGCGGACCATTTCGAGGCAGTGCATTTCGTCCTCGGCCACGACATGGCAGACGCCGCTTTTCGTGCTGTGAGCCGACGCGCCGCCGAGTTCTTCCTGCGTGATTTCCTCGTGCGTCACGGTCTTGACTACGTCGGGGCCGGTGATGAACATATAGCTAGTTTTGTTGACCATGAAGATAAAGTCGGTCAGGGCTGGGCTGTACACGGCGCCGCCCGCGCAGGGTCCCATGATCACGCTGATCTGAGGGATAACGCCGGAGGCAAGCGTATTGCGCAGGAAAATATCCGCGTAGCCAGCTAAACTCATCACGCCCTCCTGGATGCGCGCCCCGCCGGAATCGTTGATGCCGATCACCGGAGAGCCGGTTTTCATCGCCATGTTCAGCACCTTGCAGATTTTCTGGGAATGCACTTCGCCGAGGCTTCCGCCGATCACGGTGAAATCCTGGCTGAACACGTACACCGTCCGCCCGTCAATTTTGCCCCATCCGGTCACTACGCTGTCGCCGGCGAATTTCTTGCTCTCCATGCCGAAGTCGGTGGTGCGGTGTTCGACGAACATGTCGATTTCATGGAACGTTCCCGGATCCAGCAGTTTCTCGATCCGTTCGCGCGCGGTCATTTTACCCTTGGCATGATGGGCGTCGATCTGTTTCTGCCCGCCGCCAAGAGCCGCTTTAGCTTTTAATTTGTTCAGTTGTTCGATTTTTGGATTCGTACTCATTAAGCCTCCTGGTTCATCAACCCGGTTCGTCAGACCGGTCGGTGTTGATTCGTTTGTTGTTAACAAACGCCAATATAACTATTTTTTCCTAAATAAGTCAAACAACTTTATCGTTTTTTGTTTACCCAGTTTTCTGCGGTAATCCAGCTCGGTGATTTGCTGAATGATACCGGTTATCAAAGCTATCGCCTGAGCGGTTTTGGATTCAGGGAAAAGTTCATTCGCTTTAATCTTACCGGCCGTTTCATTTAATTTTCCGATCCATTCGGCGTGATTGCTTCTTCGTATTTTGTTTTTCGGCAGGGATGAACCGGAATTCGATTCTTTGAAAAGGATTCTGAGTGATTTCAGGTCTCTGTAGGCCTGTCTTCTTATTTGCCGGTCCCTGAATCCGGAAAGGCCTGGATCCAGCGCCAGTTCAGGCAGGAAAACCGCGAAATGCTTTTCCGGCGCGGTGATGAACACGTCGTCGATGGCGCGGGTGACCGCGACATAGCAGACGCGCCGTTCTTCTTCAGACTGAGACGGGTTTTCAAGTACGCGGTCTGACAGATTGTAATAAATCACATGCCGGTATTCATTCCCTTTGGTGCGGTGAATGGTGGTAAGCTGAACTTCGTCCTGATGCGTGATATCTCGCGGTTCTTCCGTTTCCTCATGAAGAGCCCGGCGGATGATTTTAAAAAATTCTTTGGGATCCGGAAAAGATTCCGCGACCGAAACGATCACTTCCCAGATGATATCGTCGCTTGCCTGGTCGCGCTCATTCACGGGTTGTCCGTAGTCGCGGTAAAACGCTGTCAGTTTAAATGTCGCGTCAATTCTTTTTATCAGTCCGGCCGTGGAGATACCCGATTGACGGCATTCCTCCTGCATTCCTGAAACTGATTCAACGAACCAGGCCAGCATCCGCGCGGGCTTACCCGAACCCGGTGACTTCTGATTTTTTACGCTGTCAATAAAAGTTTTCTGATCGCGGACGGAGTGGATCGTCAGGTTGGTGATGTATTTGTTCGGACGCTTCATGATCCGGTGAAAATCCTCCTCCGCCGCGTTTTCCGGATGCAGGATAACCGATAAATAACTGTATAAATCTTTTCCGGGGTGTGTCATGAATAAATACCGGTGATTAACAGGGGAATGCGGAATGTTCAGCCGGTCGAGCGCCATGGCGACGGGCGTCTGGTAAACATGATAACGGTAAAGGACGGCGATGTCGCTCCAACGGCATCCGGAGGTATCATGAATAGATTGTATCCGATCCGCCGCGGTCAGCGCCTGTCCGGTCAAAGAATCCGACAAATTAAAAGCAAAAGAGCCTTCGGGAGCCGAATCCCGCGGTTTGATATCTTTTTTGACGCGATGGAAGTTATGATCAATCAGCCGTTTTGAATGATGGATCACCGCCTTTGCGGACCGGTAGTTCCGCTCCAGTACGCAGGTTACCGCAGCAGGGTAGTGAGCCTCAAAATCGAGGATATGCTTCACTTCCGCGCCGCGCCAGCCGTAGATCATCTGGTCGTCGTCGCCGACAACGAACAGGTTTTCCCGCGGTGAGGACAGCAGGCGCATCATCCATATCTGCGACAGGTTCAGGTCCTGAAACTCATCCACCATGACGAATTCAAAGCGCCGCTGAACGGCATGCCGTTTAACGGGATCATCCAGAAGATAGCGGATGGTCAGGTACAGCATGTCATCATAATTCAAGCATCCCTGTTTTTCCTGCCGGTCGAGCATGGACCGGAAAATCGCCGGATAAATATTTTTATCCGGATCGGAGACGTACTCGCGGTCGTCTGTCAGTTCGGTTTTGTACCGCGTGATCATGTCCTGAAACGGGCGCAGGGCGTCAATGTTTCGCTGATGCGTAACGGAGCTGTGCATCTGCACCGCTTCTTCAAGGATTTTCCGCATGGCCGGCTGCTGGTCGTCGGGACTGAAAGTCCATCCGGCGTATTCCCGGAGCAGTTCGTATCCCAGCGAATGGAACGTCCGCACGACTACGCCATTGTCTTTGAGCGATCCGGCGACGGATATATGATGCGCCGCCAGACGGTTCCGCATTTCTTCCGCGGCTTTTTTGTTGAACGCCAGCGCTAAAATATTGTCCGGTAAGACGCCGATTGATATCAGATGTATGATCCGGCTTATCAGGACTTTTGTTTTTCCAGCTCCGGCTGGCGCTAGTACGCGGATCGGGCCGTTGACATGATGCGTAGCCGATGACTGCAGAGGATCGGCCAGTACCGCCGGATCAATCGCCGCCGGGTTTTTCTCTGGTGCAGCACAAAACAAACCCTCCGCGCGGTCCATATTCTGCAAGATAGAGATGAAGATTGTGTTTTTTAGATGGAAATTCCCGCCAACCGGAAATCGTGAATAAAAAACGATCGGATATTTTTTCTCTCCTGTTTCAAGTTCAAGATCATGCAGGAAACCATTATTCGGCGGTTCTGAAATATTCATGTGATTCTGACTCTTCGCATTCCGGAGGAATTCCCGAGACGGTAAAAAAATCAGCGGTGTATTAAACGGATCGTTCATGTCATCAGTGACAACCTGAAAATTCACTTGTCGGATGCGCAACATGAACTGTTCGGCATAAAGAAGCCTTTCCAGCAAAGGTTTGTCGCTGTGCAGTAAGGAAGAACCGTTCTGAAAAAGCACGTTATCTTCAAAACAGGATTCGCTGAAAAAGGAAACCGTTTTGCCATGATGATAAGCCGGCGTAAACAGGCTTTTCATAAGCTTTTCCGACATTCCGGTCAGTTGCACCGCTGAAACGTCGCTGTAAATGATCAGTTCGTCAAAATGATCCGAAGGAAATGTTTCTCCGTCACCGGACTGAAAATCCGACAGCCGGATCATACGGGCCGCGACGGAAAGAGTTTTTAATTTGTTAGAATATTCTCCGGCGTGCTCTTCCCGGCATCCGAAAATGCAGACGCCTCTCTGTAACTGTAAGAAGCGCTGCTTATCGCTGAGATATTGACGAAACGAGATCATGCCGTTATATTATTAAATGTCTCAAAATAGTATCAACTTTACCGATAAAACTATTCATGATTCGACAGTACCTTATTGTTTCCATAAGAAGACCATGAGTAAATACATAAAAGCAAGATTTCTCTTCCGATTTCATCGGGATCGAAATGATACAGGGTGGGCGTGTCTTCATCAAATAGCAAGGCTCGGTCTAATTAACCCATTTCTGTTTCATTTCGAGCCGATGCGGGCGGCGAGAAATCTTATATTCTAATCTTTATACATTTAAGTTTTTTTTATGATGATACCCGATGAGCGCGTTAATTTATTCGATCCATCCCTGAAGCAGTAAATAAATAATTAACAGGCCGGCGAAAATGCGGTACAGGATAAACAGCCATGTGGTACGGGTCTGCAACCACTTCAGAAGGAAGGCGATAGAGGCATAACCGACGACCGCCGCGGCAACAGTCGCGAGCAACAGATTCAAGGGGCTCATCGGTCCGAAACCGGTTTCGGCGAGTTCTTTCAGTTCAAACAATCCGCTGGCCAGCACAGCCGGGATGCTTAAGAGAAATGAAAAGCGAGCGGCGGTTTCGCGCGTCAGTCCCAGGAACAGTCCAGCGGTAATCGTAACGCCGGACCGCGAAACGCCGGGAATCAGCGCCGCGGCCTGCGCGAGCCCGATCAGCTGCGTGTCAATAAACGTCAAGCCGTCCATGTTCCGGTGATGTTTGGCAAGCTTTCCGCGAGAGCGAGCAAAATGGCAAGTCCGATCAGACTGCCGCTGATGATCCACAGGCTGCGGAAATCATGTTCGATCATATCCTTGAATAATAAACCGAAAACGCCGATCGGAATGGTTCCGATAACGATAAACCAGAACAACCGGATATCCCCGCGAAGCTCCGGCGTCCATGTTCCGCGCCTGCGATAACCGATTAACGATTGAATTCCGGCTAAATTCAGGCGGAGTATATCCTTCCGGAAAAACACAAACACGGCGAGCAGGGTGCCAAGCTGCGTAACCGCCGTTACAGCGGCCCCGGGGTCGTCCCACCCGAACAGGGCTGGAATAATGCGCACATGCGCCGTACTGCTGATCGGAATGAATTCCGTTAATCCCTGCGCGATACCGATAATCAGTGACTGAAACCAATCCATAAAACTGTTTCCCTTTTCATGTAAATGAAATTGAAATATGCAGACGGTTGCCTAATTTGACGAGATGCCATTCTTCCGGATGCGCTTTCCGGTAGTCCGGCGGATGAAAGATGAACCGGACGCAGAAATCTCCGACGGAGGGTTTTCCATCCCGGAACCAGTCATTATATAAGGCGTCTAACTTTTCAGCCAGCGCCGAATCGGGGTCGCTTTTATGAAATGAACCGGCCGTATCAAACGGAATAAGGGCAACCGTATGATGTTCTTTGTCAAAGGCATAAAGCGCGTATCCGGAGGATCTGATGCGTCCGGAATGGATATAGGCCAACTGCAGGCCGCCGTGAATAAAGGGCTCGCGGGCAAGGGTATAAAGATGGAATCCAAGCAAGCTTCGATGGGATGAAAAGGACAGCCTGGGATGGACGATCCGGAAAGGCGCTTGCGCGTCAAAATCGGTTTTCTTCGGCATCCGTTCCGGGCTGAAAAAATCATACAGATTCAGCGAACCGTCTTCAGTATGAAGCGTCAGAGCGGCGGCGGCGTCCCGAGTTTTTCGCAATCCGGTAAACACGGTAAAGAGCAGGCAATAGCCTTCTAATTGTCCCGGCGCGTTGTATTGGAGTTTCATCAGGTAATCAATGCCGCCCCAGTAATAGGGGAGAACGATGACCGCTTCGGAGCGGAGATGGTCCGTCCAGCGCCAGGGGATGAAAGGTACGCCAGCGCTTACGAGTATGCGGTCGAAAGTCGTGTCTAGCGGCCAGGGTTCCAGCGCGTCGCATGTAAATATCCGCGGATTCATTTCATAAGTTTTCAGCCTCTCGGCCGCTGGTCCGGTCATTTCCGGGTCG
>JBBIRG010000126.1:6870-7086 GCA_037441945.1 Bacteroidota bacterium
GTCGTTATCCAATGCGGCGCACAGAAGGGCGGAGGTGTACCCGGTTCCGGTGCCGATGTCGAGGACGCTCTGTCCGGGGCGGATATCCAGTTCTTCGAGCATCATGGCGGTGAGCGACGGCTGGCTGCAGGATGATACGCATTCGCGCTCTTCACCGCCGAATTTGACGGCGACGGCGTAATCGTTGTAGGCCTGGTCTTTCAGCCTCGCGGGCAG
>JBBIRG010000127.1:0-7013 GCA_037441945.1 Bacteroidota bacterium
TCGGAAATATCTGCACGGTCGCCAAAAACAACCGGATATCATTCATAACTACTTTCACGGAAGGCGCGTCCGTTATGCGTTGGAATAAACTTATGCAATCTATATCGGAGTAATAACTTACCATTTTATTCTTTCCATTTACACAAAAATCTTTACGCTCCCGGCTGGCGTAAAATAGTCCCCCGACCCAACCATCCAAAAAACGATATACCCACTCAAGATGTTTTTTAAAAAAACTCCCGGGCTATTTGACGCCGTTATAAAAACATTTCCGAAAGCTTTACGGCTGACGAGTTCAGTTCAAGAAACACTGAAATATTAAGCCGTATTCAATTGGTTATTTTTCAATGATTGATAGCGAATTGGTATTACTTTCAACCGAGCCACCATGCAACTCGCATATTACGAGGGTATTTCAAATATCAACAACGAAAACGGAAAAAGTCATCGCGTGAAAATGGATTTGCAATAGATGTTTCAGAAGTTCCGTATAATTTTTCCGTATTGAAAACCCGAATATGAAAAAACCTTAAATCGTAAATGTTGTGGACATTCAGCCACACATGAAATGAAAATTTTAAATTATCTTTCTCCTCACTCATCTATGATTTTGATTAATAACAATTTGCGGTTAAGATGCTTGTCTGTTTTTTTGGCGCGTTTTCTGCTTTTATTTAATAATTTTAAATTGTATTTGATATTTTGATGCGACTCAAATAGATTAATGCTATAGAAATTAAAAACGGCAAGAAGATATTACTTTGACTTCAGTACAAAATAATTCCATCAGCAAAGCGGTTGTCGTTGTTCCCGAATGTCTGGGAATTGATGTTTTCCACAAGAATTACGGCGGCGAAACATTGTTAGGACGCTCGCTCGTGGTTTTGTCCCGGTCGGGTATAAGCGAGATCATCCTGGTCTGTACGGAGGGACAAATAAAATCTGTTAAAAAAAACATCCGCCGCGTGCGTCACCGGCTGAAATGCGAATACCGTATCGCTGAATTAAAATCCGGGACTTCACTTTCCGCAACGATTCATCAGGCAACTTCCGCGCAGGCGGGCTCTTTTCTGTTGCTGGATTGCGCGCAGGTCATTCACCCGACGCTTATTTCTCAGATGACAGTAATTCATGAAACGAATCCCGCGCTCTTCGCGTTCCGTGGCGTGTGGATGGATAGCGGCAAGACGGTTTTTTCGCCTGAACTGAAAAACAAGTTCAAAGTCATCTTTCAGGATCTGAGACTATTTCACATTATTCAAACGGACAAAGAAAAACGAAATCAAATTATTCATAACCGGTACTCCGAAAAACAGACTGAGTTTCAGGTTGCAACAGCAAACGCTGTTTCCGATGGTTTTATTTCAACTCAAATCATCATTTGTTCGACTGGTCATTTCGAAGATATGCCTGAAAAATACTCAATCGAAGAAATCATCGGGAATTTGTCGGCAAAGAATAATCTGACGGTGCGATGGATCGAACCGGCGTGGTGGCTGCCGGTAATGCCTGAAACCGCCCCGAAGCAGATTCGTGAGCTATTCTGGAAGATCGCTTTCAAGGAAATCAGCGGGGAATTTTCAAAAGCGGTGAATTCGCGCCTGTCGAAACCGATGACATTCCTGTTCGTTCGCCTGCGGTTTACCCCGAACGCAATCAGCGTTATCGAGATCATCCTGTTCCTGGCCGCTTCGGCGTTTTTGTTTATTCCGGGCTACTGGGGTATGATCGTTTTCGCTCTGATCTGGCAGTTGTCGGCGGGAGTGCTCGACCGATGCGACGGTGAAGTCGCGCGGATGAGAAATTACGAGTCCTCTGCGGGCGCGCGTTTCGACATGCTGATTGACGACCTGCGGTTCGGCATACCGCTGATCGCTCTCGCTTACATAGTTTATGCGGAACAGGGCGGCAACCTTTTATATCCGGCGGCGCTTGCCGCGACTTTGCTGTGGTACCTCCCCGCGGCGCTTTACCAGCAGTATTATATGCGCAAAGCCGGATACGTCAGCATCCAGGCGCTTGGCGTCGATCTGCTGAAATCGCTTGAGCATGAAGTGGCTCCCGACGGTTTTTTCAACCGGTACCGCTTCCTCCTGAAAGGCGATATCCGTACGTTTTATATATTTTTGTTGTCTTTGACAGGATACAAACCGGTCATTTTCTGGGTGCTGGCGATTTATGAATGGATGGTCGGACTGACTAACGTCATCACCGTTCAAAAAATGAAACGGGTCATGAAAAATCGAATTCAGTGAAATTGAGCAAGGAAAGGATTAGACGATGTCACGATGTATTATGAAGTTGATCAGCGCCGGACTATTGGTCAGCCTGCTTGTGTTATCCGGCGAAGAGAGCGCTTATTCGGAATTATCGCCGGCGCAATCGGGGCCGGAAGCCCTGATGATCGAAAATTTTTCTTCCTCCACGGTCGGTGAGCCGCCGAAAGGATGGGGCTGGGTGGACGGAATTTCTGTAAAAAAATTCTCCCAGGCCAAAGAAGGGCAGATTGCTTATACCGTGAAAGAGGAAAACGGGAACAAATTCCTCCATGCCGACGACACCGGCCAGGCCCTTACTATTGTTAGCGACAAAAAATGGAACATCAAGGATTATCCCTGCCTGCAGTGGCGGTGGCGGGTCCGCCAGTTCCCCACCGGCGCGAACGAAAAAGTGAAAGGCAAAGGCGACAGCCCCGCTGGATTGTATATAACATATTATGTCAATTTTCTCGGCGTACCACGAAGCATCAAGTACATCTGGAGCAACGAAGTGCCCGTTTGTGAATCCTTTAAACGGTCCGGAACAGGCAAGGCGCAGATGACGGTCGTTCGGAGCGGCATGGCGAAAAAAGACGTCTGGGTCACCGAAACCATCAATATTTATGAACATTACTATAAAGTCTTTGGCGAATACCCGCCCGATAAAGTAGTCGGAATAGCCATCCGCACCGACGCCGATAATACAAACAGCCGCGCGATCGCTGATTACGATGACGTCATTGCCCTGAAATCGTGCAAAGGCAGCTGTGAATAATAAACCCCGAAAAGCTAAAAAAGTCATTCTGCCGGAGCGGAATGACTTTTTTTTTGCGCGGAAATAAGTAAATGGAACAACTAAAAATACTGATACAAATATGTCCCAAATCCGCGAAGCCAGGAAAGGTATAGGGTTCTAATCATTTAAAAAAAATTTATTTTTTGTCTTTTAGCGGTAAATGAAATGGAAATCTAATAATCAATAAAAAAATGTATGGTACACCGTCTGGTCGCCGAGCTGCGCTTCCACTTTAGAAAAACGGAGTTGCATCAGCTGGATGGTCATTCTTTGCGCGAGATCCCCGTTGCCTGGCAGGGCGCTGATCGCAATATTGGAAACGTTTCCGCAGGGGGTAATATCAAACCGGACCGGCAGGCGAAGCAGTCCGGATGAGGACCGGGATTTGAACGGTTTGACACAATTCCGGAACCGCAAATCGTTTTCGCTGAGCACGGTATGGATTTCCGATTGCGACCGGAGCTCCCTGATTTTCCGGGTTACAGCCGCGTTTCCGCCGGTGACTTTCGCTTTTGCCGGTTCCATACGGCGCCGGTCGACGTCCACGTTCCATTTATTTTCCGGCAACGATTTTTCGATAACAACCTGATGCGCCGTCCGGTCGGTCGTATTGATTTTTCTGGTCACTGCTTTTTTTGCCGGTTGGCCGCCCCGCGCGTTGATTTCGCGTCCGATTTCATTCAGAACGGCATCTCTGTACCATTTGACGTATTGCAAATCCGCGTAAAGATTGCCGTCCCGAACCGGTTCTTTATTGACATTGACCGATTGTGACGGCATTGCCGACGAATTAATTTTTACAGCTACTGTTTCAGCCTGCAGCGCCGGTAAAACCGGGTTGACAACCAGCGAACAGGTCAGCGCCGTCTGCGTAACGGCCGGCTCTACGTACGTGCGCACCAGACGCGAGGAAAAACTAAATGTCCATTGAACGGCGAATCCAACCAACCGGACAGATTCAACTGACTTCATTTTAAGCCAATTCCTGATTTTTTCAACGATTCGTTTTTCAAAAGCGGGTTCGAGCGATAATAATTTTTCGGCATTCCGGTATTGGTATTTAACATTTAGGACTGTCAGGATGTCACGGGTGAGTTGCGCCCGGCTTGACGGATCACATTGCCGGATATAATATCTTGCAAGATTCAATACAGCTTCCTGATCCGGTTCTTTCAGCGTTCCATTATGCGCAAATTCATCCATGGTACGGATGAATTCCGTCATTTGCCGGTTTGTATCGTATTTAGTCTTATGTTCTTTAATCATTTTCATAGCGGATTTTCTCATATCTTATATATACAAAACTAGTACGAATTTGTTCAAAAAAAATGATTTCGTATTGTGAAAACAATCGATAGACCGGCGTCCTGTTAAAACTGATTCAAGGGTACAGATTGTCCGATAACTAACTAATTATCTTCATTTTGAGAAGTCGAAAAGTGAACTTCAATAAAAACAGTTCTCGATCCCGACTCTTTTGTCAGGACTCGAACCGACCATTTTTGAGAATTTTCGGACAGTTTTTTTTTGTTACAAACAATGGAAGCTTTTTAGGCAGCAAAAGGGACCGCACGTTCTTTTTGGGGAAATATTTAAGTTTCATAATGTAGTACAGACACAATGAAAGGCGCGTTTATCATCTTCTGTCCCATCACATGAAAATATGGAAAAGATGAAATGATTGATTATTTGATTCCATGAATACAAGATTTCTCTCCGCCTTCCTTCGACGCAGCTCAGGACAAATCGGCTAATCTAAATGACGCCCTTCGGGTGATTCAAGGGATAGCATAAGAGAGGGAATCCTAAAATATCAAATTCTAAATAATTATGGAACGAAAATATAATGCTGATCAGAAAAACAACGTATGCCGAACGGACTGATCGCCGAGTTTTTTGTCAACAGGGGAGAAACGCATCTGATATATCTGCAGAGCCAGCCGGTCGGCTACATTTTGTGTTAAAACACTGTCAATCACCCGTATGTTTTTCGGCTGTCCGGACGGGGCAATGTCAAACCGCAATGATACTTTGCCTTTCCGTCCGCTTAACTCCCTTGAATTCACCTGCAAACAGTTCTTGAGACGGTTATCATTCAGGTAAAAGGCACGCTGGATTTCGCTTAAAGGCCTTATCTCATCCGAATGAACCGTTTTTTTAGGTGTTTCTTTCTCCGCGGTATCTGAAAGCATTTTTGATAAATTGCCTGATAATGGCCCAATATTCGTCAGGGTATGATCATGTTTTGTTCCTGAAAGTTCAATACCCCTGGCTGTTTTTGCGTTCAATTTTCCTGATGCGGTTTTTTTTAAAGTTTCGGGTTGTGTGGCGGCGGCTGGTTCGGCATACGGCCTGACGTTCATCAAATCGGCATATAACTTTCCATTATGATCCACTTCCGTCTTTGAGAGCAAGGCGGTTTCATTTAGGCTTTGAATCTCCTGTACCGGTATCGTTTCGACGCCGGGAGGATTCATAACTACGGCAAGTGTTAACAGGCTGTTCGCGATCGCCGGCTGAATGAAAGCCCGGGTCATCAGGACGGGATTGAACCAGCGAATGGAGAGAGCAAAACCGATGAATTTCGGCGCATTGTCTTTCAGCGAACGGACAATGGAACGGATTTTTTCCATTATTTTTGATTCGGTCAGTTCAGTGATCATCATGCTTTTTTCACGGTCAAAATAATGGAGTTTACTGGATAAGACCAGATCGATCTGCTCAGCGAGGCTGTTTTGCAGTCCGGACGGACATTGTCCGATATAATACTCACGTAGATCGGATATTCTGGCTGGATACAGATGTTTCACGACGCCGTTGGAACTCATGCCGTCGAGTTCGGCGATGAATTCTACCAGCAAATGGTCCGCTTTATTTTTTACCGGTTCATTGTTTGATTTTTGTTTAACCATAAAGTAATCACTCATCTCTTAATCGGTTCGGTTAAAACAGAAAAATTCTTTATATGACTATCCTTCGGGTCGGCGATATTCAGGTTTTTAATATTGGAGATGATATTCGTATTGTAATATTCGGGATAGTTCTTTTTTAAAAATCTTTTCAGGCTTTTGAAGACGCGGTGCAGCCGGGAACGGACAGAATCGCCGGTTGTGCCGAGGAATTCAGAAATATTTTTCGTGTTCAGGTTCTGGACAAACAGGATGAAGACGTCCTGGTCGGCCTTGCGTTTGAGCGAATGAATGAATCTCAGAATAATCATTTCAAATTCTTTTAATTCTAAGCTCATATCGGGAGTAGCGGGATCGCTGATGGCGATATTCAGGTTATGGGGGCGCTCGATATCGGTCGTGCGTGAATTGAATTTATTGACTTCGCGGATATACCGCATGATATGCTTATTGGCAATAGTGTACAGCCAGGTAGATACTTCAAACTGTGGGTTGTATTCACTCAGGCGGTCCAGCGCGTCTGAAAAAACGTTCTGCAGCACATCTTCGACGATATACCGGTCCTGCGCCGGTTTTCCGGAAGGTTTTCGGATAATTTTATATTGGATGTATAAATAAAGCCGTTTTTTATACCGGTTCCAGATTTCAATCAGGGAATATTCAGCGTCAACCCCATCCAATGCTTGCCGGATCAGTTGCCGGTCCGGAATGCCCGAACGGTTAACGGCTTTCCGTTCCGGTATTTCCGTTTTAACGCGGCCAGGTTGATGGGAATACGGGGTTGTTGTTTTTTTCTTTGAATTCAAGGAATTGTAAATCGGTAAATTATCGTTTATTCCCTGCAAGATATTTTGTTATTAATATACAAAAAAACCAAAAAGTAAGTTGTGACCTGCGTCACACTTGTTAGATATTTTTTTCTTCTTTTCCTTTAAGAGTAAATATCAGAAAAGAAGCGGTACTTTGTCAAGTTTTATTTTCGAAAATCGAAATCTCGCGTTGCCTCATAAAAACTGTTACCGAAAATAGAAACCGGTAAGGAGTCGTTGC
>JBBIRG010000128.1:0-7010 GCA_037441945.1 Bacteroidota bacterium
TTATAGACGTCGGCATCAACCGCGTGCCGGACGCCTTTTCCAAAAGCGGCGCGCGCCTCACCGGCGACGTTCATTTTGAATCGGCAAAGAAAATCGCCGGCGCGATCACGCCTGTTCCCGGAGGCGTCGGACCCATGACTATTGCCATGCTCCTGAAAAATACGCTGAAGGCCGCGGAAAACCTAAAAAATTAATTTTTTATGATTATTTTTGTCACGGCTTTACCGATTGAGGCTAAACCGTTCATCGTTCAATACAATCTAAAGCAGCGTACGCTTCACGGATTCCGGTTTTACGAAAATGATAACATCCGATTGATTATTTCCGGGACCGGTAAAATCGCTTCCGCGGTCGCCGCAACCATCATGTTGACGCAGAACCTGGTTCATGACGAGTCGGTCCTTGTTCAAATCGGATTCGCCGGAACAGCTGACCGGGAAAAAAAATCAGGCAGTTTATGGCTCATCAATTCCATTACAGATCACTCAACGAACCGCGCCTATTACCCGGATATGATCGTGAAACATCCGTTTCGCGAGTCCGGAATCCGTACTGTAGACAGCGTCCTCAAAAGTCCTTATTCAGATGAATACGGCAGCGAACTCATCGATATGGAGGCTTCGGGATTTTACCAAGCGGGAATCCGTTTTGTCAAGGCGCATCAGATAATTATATTTAAAATCGTTTCGGATCACCTTGATATCGAAAACCTGTCAGAAGAGCAACTCGAAAAAAACATGAACGCCTGGCGCCAATCCGTTTGTCCTTACATTGAATTGGCGCACGACGAACTCGCGCGTGACCGTAATGAAGAACCGCCCGGCCAGCAGGACGAAATTCAAACCATCCGTGAACGACTGCGCCTTACCGAAACCCAGTTCAATCAGCTGCGATATGCCGCTCAGGCTTACGGAATAAGGCGCCGGAGGAAGTTTGTATTCCCGGAGACAACATCCGATACGGATAATTTAACCATCGAAAAGCGGAACTGGCTCTTCAGAAAAATGATCCATGAGCTTAATCAATAGATCATTTTCCCATATCTATGTGGAACGCCGCTCAGAGGGCTATGATCTGACGTCGAAAATTTTAAAACGTTTTCCGGACTCACAGAAAATTGATATAGCGCATTACAAGGATGTTTTCAACCGTCCAGGACAGTCGTTCCCTGTACAAAAAAAAAGCCGAAAACTGATTCTCGCCGTAAAGGAACCGCCCTATCTCTACAAAGGATCGGATTTTTGCTACCATGATCCTAACTCTGATTTTTATTATACGACCCCCGCGCTGAATTGCGTGTACGACTGCGATTATTGTTTTCTTCAGGGCATGTACGTTTCCGCTAATCTTGTAATTTTCGTTAACACCGGCGATTTTCTGAAAGAAGCATCGGAATTAGTCCGTGATAATCCGGCGCATCTCAGCGTTTCCTATGAAACCGATCTACCGGCAATCGCGAATATCGCGCCGCTCTGCGCCGTTTGGATTGAATGGGCAGCCGCGCAAAATCATGCGTCGATGGAAATCCGGACGAAAAGCGTCAATACGGGATATCTCAAACATCTGACGCCAAATCCGCAAACGGTTCTTGCGTGGACGCTGTCGCCGCAAACCGTCATTGACCGTTATGAACACCGGACGCCGCCGCTGATACAGCGCATCGAAGCTGTGAAACGGGCAATTCAACTCGGATGGGACGTACGGCTTTGCTGGGACCCGGTCATATTTTTTCCGGGATGGGAAGACGCTTACTCAGAATCCGTTAAAACTGTACACCGGTCGGTTCCTCAGGAAGCCGTTTCGGATGCGCATATTGGAGTATTCCGAATGAACACCCGTTACCTGAAAAACATACAGCGTCTGAGAATGGATACAGATGCGCTCTATCAGGTGTTTGAGCGAAGAGGTGAATCCGTGACGTATCCCGCTGAAGTCCGGGAAAAATTAACCGGACGAATGATATCAGCCCTTGGCGAATTTCTTCCTTCGGAAAAAATCCGGGTCATCGGATGACCGGTCGAACATTAATTGTTGTGCAATGACGAGAAATAACAACAATATTTATAATGACGCTTAACGTTTACCCAATTTCAGTTTGATTTTCGATGTTTTTTTATCGCGTAAGATATCCAGTTGTATGGTATCGTCTACGCGCAGATCTTCGCCCAGCACTATTTTCTGCATATCGTACTCATTATTCACGGAAAACCCGTTGATTTTCAGGATCACATCGCTGACCTGCAGGCCCGCTTTTTCTGCCGGCCCGTCCTTGTTAATATCGGTGACGACAACTCCTGCAACCTGCGTCAGGCCCATGTATTGGGCGATCATCCGGTCTACGGGCTGATAGCGGAATCCCGTGCTGAACGACCGGTCCACCGCGCCGCGTGTTTTCAGGTCATCGAGTATGCGCGCGACCCGGTTGATCGGAATGGCGAATCCGATTCCGATATTCGTCTTGCCGCCGCCTCCGCTGTAAATAAACGTGTTGATGCCGATGACCTCGCCTTCGGAATTGACTAATGGTCCGCCGCTATTACCGCCATTAATGGCCGCGTCGGTCTGCAGCATGTTCTGGTACACGTGCTCGCCGTCCACCATCCCAAAATCGCGGTTGGTCGCGCTGATCACGCCCACCGTCACCGTCGGCTGGTTGTTGATGTCAAATAATCCAAACGGATTGCCCAGCGCCATGACCCACTCGCCGATGATCACGTCGTCCGAATTGCCGAATTTAAGCGGCTTGATTTTTTTTTCCGGTTTGATCTTCAGCAGCGCAAGGTCGGTTACCCGGTCTAATCCGATTATCTGGGCGGGATATTTCGTCCCGTCCGTCAACGTGACAATGATTTCAATGGCGTTCTGCACCACATGCTGGTTCGTCAGGATATATCCGTCATCGGAAATAATGAATCCTGAACCCAGTCCTTTCACTTTATCATAATATCGATTGCGTGGAAAAAACTGGCTGAAAAAATCGTCGTTCATAAACGGATTGGAATACGAAAATTCTTTCATGGATACGACGTTGATTCCCACTACGGACGGCACTACCTGTTTGATCGCCCTCGTGATCGCATTATTGCGCGAGGAAGCGATATCCCTCTGCCCATAAATTGTTTGAACAGAGACAACGAGCAGTAAGATGATGATCATTTTTTTCATACGTTACCTTTTATAATTGATTTATCTGAATGTTTACGGATAAATTCACGGCATGTTTCAGCGATTTCTTGTTACGCTGTTAACATTCGGGGTGACCGGTAAATAATGTTCAATAAACCGTATCAAAGTATTCCTCATCCTACGGCGATTAAATTGCGCTGACAAACGTAACGCATTGATGAGAGGTTACAAAATATCTGAAAAACGGCACAATCACCCGTTTTTTGTTTTTTCCCAGTCTTTGAGAAACTGCTGGATACCGCTATCAGTGAGCGGGTGGCGGATCAGCTGCTCGATTACCTTGAACGGCATCGTACAGACATCGGCTCCGATTCGGCACGCTTCAACAACATGCATCGGATGCCGGACGCTCGCGACAAGAACTTCGGTGGTATATCCGTAATTGTCGTAGATCAGGCAAATGTCCCGGATAAGCTGCATGCCGTCGGCGCTGATATCGTCGAGTCGTCCGACAAACGGACTGATAAACGTCGCGCCGGCTTTGGCCGCCAGAAGCGCCTGCGCAGGACTGAAGCAAAGCGTCACGTTGGTTTTGATGTTTTCGGATGACAGTTTTTTGCATGCCTGCAGTCCGGGCTTAATCAGCGGAAGCTTGATCGTGATATTATCATGGATTTTCGCCAGATCATACGCTTCCTTCATCATCCCTTCGAGTTCCATGCTGACCACCTCCGCGGAGATGGGACCGTCCACAATTTTACAGATTTCCTGAAGCAGTTCACGGAAATTGACATTCTTTTCTTTCGCGACCAGAGAGGGATTGGTCGTAACGCCGTCCAGAACGCCAAGGGTCGCGGCTTCGCGTATTTCGTTCAGGTTTGCCGTGTCAATAAAAAATTTCATGATTTCCCCTTTGTGTTGATGACAGAATCCGATTTTGCATTGCAAAATAATTATTATAAATCTGACAATCAACAAAATCTTGTTTTTCTGCATCGCGGCAAAGTATCGTGTAATCCGAAAGCGGCCTGATCCGGACGGCTATGTTTTTCAAAACGGTTCGCGCTTAAAATTCGTATTCAATTCCACCGACGGGAATCAGCGTCCACTGGTACATTTTATCCTTTTTATTGTAGATTTCGTTCCAGTAATACATCGCAATATTTTATTAATAGCGTAACAAACAAGCGACCTGACAAATGAATGGAAGAAATTAGGAGTTTATTTTACATTCTACGGGAAATGAATGTAAAGGAATTTCTATGAGAATTGAAATTAGTATTTCCTATGGATTTGATATGGATAAGCCCGGCATAAAAAGAATCATACAAGAGTTCGGCAGATTGATACCCTGTTTGTTAACTGAATTTATAAACCAAATTTTATTATCATTTGCGATTCACTATTTTAATCGGGAAGGCGAAAAGCCATTTGCTTGTAGTTACGGTAATCGAGAGCGTTTTACATGGAAAACACAGCATGGGAAGCTCACCCAAATCCTGACGATGTTAGGGAGACTAAAAATTCATCAAATGCAGGTTGAATGTAAAGACTGTGGTCGGCGTTTTTTAATCACTCGGGAATTACTGGGCATAGAACCTCGAATAATAATTATACCTGAGACCAAGAAACGCTTTGCCTCGATGGGCGCTTTGAGTACGTTTCGCGTATCAGCAAAGATCGCTTGCCTGTTTGGAATAATCGCCGATAAAATGACCGTTTGGCGATCGGTTCAGGAGATTGGGAAAACGATTGAATTGGGCGTTGATGAAAATGAGACTTCCCATTTTGAAGTCTCGACTGGTCGGGACACGGGCATTCCCATTGTTGACATAAAAAAACGCGGATTAGAAATGAAAGTCATTATCCAACACAAGAAGGATGGGAAAGTACGGAGCGCCGGATTGGGCATTGATCGTTATGATAAGGGTTGGGAAAAATTGTTTAAGCCGTTATTAAAAACGGCTCTATGCTTCAAGTCGATTTTATTGGTTACAGATGGGGATACCAGTATTTTCAAAGGGATCAAGACTAAGCTGAAGATTCTTCATCAGCGGTTTTTATGCATATGCCGCATCAACTCAAGTATTGTTTATGGAAAGACGGAGTCAAACGTAAAACGAGCGAATGGAAGTATGTCATGGGCGAGATGCTCAGCGTTTGCACGATCATGAAAATATTGGACGGTGAGGAAGAAATTCAGGCGGTTGTTCAATCCAAACAAAACCAAACGACAGGCTTGATAGGATATTGCCAAACGAGCCATTATAGACATTGTATACGGTATCTTGAAAACGCGCAAGCGACTTTGTTTACCGCCTTTGAGAATAAATTGAACGGCAAAACGACCAGCAGGGTTGAACGCGTGATGAAAAGCATTAATATGCGCATCAATGTCGGGAAGTGGAAACCCCAAGGCGCTTTGAATGTCAATAAATTACGGCTGGCGTATTATTATAACGGATGGGCTGTAAAAAAATAAAGCAGGTTTATGTGGGCTTGCAGATTATACAATATGAAACAATATGACACTATTCAGTAACACGAAAGGATATAAATTTAGATACAAATTTGAATATTTTTTCTGGTTAAGATAAAAAAAAACCATATTATAAGGAAATCAATAGGGTGTAATGTAAACGCAGTTTTCAAGGTCAACTAAATTTTACGCTATTAAATTTTTAGCAAATTTTGAGAAAAAAAATGCGACTGATTATGTTAAATTATATAATAAGTAATATTTACAATAACTTAAATTTTGACCATGAAAACATTCTACAGAAGAAAACTGCCCCATATCCAGATCAAAGGTATGACATTTTTTATTACCTTCAGACTTCACAAATCACTGCCGAACGAAATCATTAAAGTACTGAAAAAAGAATTCAGGAAAAAACTGCTCCGTCTGAGAAAGAAACAATCCCCGGCCGAAATGATCCGACAAGAGTATGAGCGGCATTTTGAAAGATTTGACATGCATCTGGATCAATACCAGGAATCGCCGAAATATCTCAATGATGAAAAAATCGCTTCATTGACTGCAGAAACGATGTTGTACTGGAATCAGAAAAAATACGATCTGTTGGCGTTCTGCATTATGCCGAATCATGTTCATATGGTGATTAAGGTGGATGACACTGTTGGACAAGTTAGTAACTTGTCCAACAACTACACTGGCCTGCTCTCCCCCATCATGTTTTCGATTAAGCGATACACGGCCCGGCAGGCGAACATTATTCTTAATCGCACGGGTGATTTCTGGCAGCACGAAAGTTATGATCATATTGTCAGAAATGAAACGGAACTGAATAACATCATCCGTTATATCCTGATGAACCCTGTAAAAGCCGGTCTGGCAATCGACTGGCGTGAATGGCAATGGAATTTTTGTAAATTTGAGATCGCGGAATTCTGAATGATCCGGATTTTCTCTCATGTCCCCAATTCGTTACTCCCATGCGCCGCGGATATCAAAAAAACGCGTCCCTGTTTCTGACTCAATTACCATCCATTCGTCAGGAAAAATTTTCGTTCTTAAATCAAACCGCCCGGCTGAATCGGAGAGAAATTCCTCCCGAATGATGAAATAGGTTCCTTCGTCTGCGGTTTTCCAGACGCCAAACTGTATTCGGACTCCAGGTAACGGCAGACTGTCTGTCGTAAATGTCCTGCCGCCCATTTGCAGGCTGTCGTTTTTCATGCCGATCACTAACCGTTCAAAACAAATAATCACTTTGGATACGGTTTGTTCATCCCGTGTTTCAAGCGCCATGATTTCGCCGTATTTCAAATTTCGGGTTTGAGAACAAGCAGTAAAAATGCATGTTATCAAAACGACATATAAAAGAATGAATTTCATTTTCGGAGGTGCTTTCTAAGAATAT
>JBBIRG010000129.1:0-1109 GCA_037441945.1 Bacteroidota bacterium
TCTCCGGAGAACGTCCTTGCGGGGCTCTTTCTCATAACCGATGTACTGCATGTAAAAAGCGGGAACTTTGCGGCTGAATTTCATCATCGCCTGCAGGGAAACCATGTGCGTAAATTCATGCGTTACAACGTTACGCAGCCAGTTATGTGTTCCGCGAAGCTCAAAATCCATACTGCTCGCCCAGATCTCAATCTTGTTATCGTAATAATAGGCGCCGCCGTTGGAATAATCGTCTGTGTCGCGGATGATAAAATGAATGCGTTCCGGCTTGTGATCGTACATCGTCGTGATGGGTTCATAGATCTCTTCTGCGATCTTTCCGACCAGGATTGCCGTTCGTTTGGGACCGGAGCCGTGAATGACGGACGTCTGGTCTTTCCGGTCATGGTAATGTATGTCGAAATGTTCGGTGCGGATGGTGTACCACTGAAGTTCCGGATGCGCCCACGATTCAGGCTGAGCTTTTATCGGAATGGTGACGGTGAATAACAAAAAAACAAAAAATGGAGGTTTCATAGTCGTTCCTGCGTTAATGAATCGTAACAATCGTTATATGAAACCTCCTTGATGGCTGCGTGTTTACGGGCATTTTTTAAGAAGTTGAACAAGATCTTCTTCAACGGACAATTCAGGCGATTCAATAAAACGGGAAAACTCCTTGTCCTGGCGCAGAAAGATCAGGGTTGGAACCCGTTTAATGTTATAAGCGACTGCTGTTTTTTCAGGATCAATTTTGGTGCGGTCGACTCCCCGGAGGAAAAGCTGTATGTTGGGATTGCCGCTGAGGTCAAATATTTTCAGGAATACCGGAAGATGTTCCTGTGTATCCCCGCACCATGTGCCAAGGTAAATCTGGACGGATATTTTTTTCTTGAATGATCGGATGAACTGAACGGTAGAATCGTGAGGTTGGTAGGCGTCATAATTTTCCTTAAAAACTGGAAATTCACGGAACATTTCGTCCTGATCTATCAGCCCAACCAGCATGGTTCTTCCGTCGATCGTGACAAGATGGCTTTTCTTCACTTCCTTTACGGCGCAGGATGAAGTCAGGAAAACAACCGCAACAATGAAAAATATTTTTGTTAAAACTGAATCGCTGAAATTAT
>JBBIRG010000129.1:1124-6995 GCA_037441945.1 Bacteroidota bacterium
GTTTGTTTTTATAAGTATCTTTCTTGAGCAATTTGTGAATCTGATGCTAATTTTAATAAAACATTGTAAAATTATTTATTCTTTTTTTCAACCATTTTTACCACCCAGATGCTGGCTTCCCAGAGTATGATGATCGGCATGGCCACAACCGACATGGTGATAATATCGGTGGTCGGCGTAACAATCGCGGATAAGGTCAGTGAGGCGATTACCGCGTGCCGCCAATATTTGCGCATAAAATCCGATGACAACACGCCGATTTTACCAAGAAAGAAACTGACGACCGGGAGTTCAAAAGTCAGACCGCTGATAAACATGAATCCGGTGACAAATCCGAGATAAGAATCAAGATCGATCATGTTTTCAACGGTGATGCCCAGATCAGGATCTATTGAACCCATTGTCAGAAGAAAGTTAAGCGATATGGGGATGATAATCAAAAATGCAAAGGCCGCTCCGGCAAGAAAAAATAGGATTGCTATCAGAATTGTCGGTATCGCGTATTTTTTTTCATTTGTTTTCAGGGCCGGCGCTATAAAACGCCAGATCTGGAAAAAGATCACCGGAAGGCTCAAAATAATACCGCCGATAAGGCCAATCTGTATTTTGACCATCATCAGCCCCTGAACCTGCGTGATGACCGGGCGCATCATTTCGAAAGGCGCTTTGATATTGGGAATGATCATCGGGGGATACAGCAGCCATTTGATGATTTCATTACTGAAAGTAAATGTCACGATCATGCAGAGTAGAACGCTCAGCAGCGCCTTAATAAGCCGGCTGCGCAATTCATCCAGATGATCCAGAAATGTCATGGATTTTTCGTCGGTCATAATCCGGTATTTCGAAAGTGTCGCGCCCTGATCGTTTGACTAAAATAAATTTTCATATTGTTTCGGATCCTCGCTGATTTTCACATGCGTGTCCCAGTAGGAATTCTGGTTTTTTAGGATTTTCTTTTTCAGCAGGTCAATGCCGAAAATGCGAGTAAATATCCCGACAAAGCTGAAAAAAGTATAGAACATCAGCCCCAGGATCAGCTTGGATATGAAAAAACCGAGAATAACGCCGATAAGGGCGAGCGGATAATAGATAAACCGAACAGCGGGACAGAAAACAAATGATGAAACGGCGACGAATAATCCCGCGGCGGGGATGTAATACCAGAATGTTTGGTCGTTATACCAGAAAAACCATCCGACGATCAGAGTCAAGATAAACAATGCGATGCTGAATTTCCGGATCATCCGGTCGGTTGTATTGATTTCCCGGATTTCTCTCTGAATATCTTTTATGAAACTCATTTTTTGTTTTCCTTAATCAAGTTCAAATTCTTTCATCCATTCTTTATTATCTTCGATACTGGGTTGTTCGGTTTTATCAAGCACATAATCGCCCAGCACCAGGTAATCGATATGGGTTCGCATAAAACAGCGGTAGGCGTCTTCGGGCGTACAGACGATCGGTTCGCCCCGCACGTTGAAGGATGTGTTGACGATGACTGGACATCCGGTTTTTTCATAGAACCGGTGAATGACTTCATAATACGGTCCGCAGACGTCTTTATGAACGGTCTGGATTCGCGCGGAATAATCGACATGGGTGATGGCCGGAATCGTCGAGCGGGGTATGTTCAGTTTATCGATGCCGAATAATTTTTCCTGTTCCGGCGTCATGGGGATTTTTTTATCGTCTTTCACGTCGGCGACGAGAAGCATGTACTTGCTGTCGTAATTCATGTCGAAATAATCGTGCATATATTCCCGCAAGACGCTGGGAGCAAACGGACGGAACGATTCGCGGAATTTGATTTTGAGATTCATGATGGATTGCATTTTGGCGGAACGGGCGTCGCCGATGATACTCCGGGCGCCAAGCGCGCGGGGGCCGAATTCCATCCGGCCCTGGAACCAGCCGATCACTTTTTCCTGGGTCATATACTCCGCGATGGCGTCGATCATTTCCGAATGTGGCATTTTCCGGTAAGGGATCTTATGCTTATGGAGGAAAGCTTCAATTTCCTGATCGCTGAATTCAGGCCCCAGATAGGAGCCCGACTGCGAATCTTCGCTGTTAACAACCCGTTCCTTTCCGAGATAATGGTGCCATGCCGCTAAAGCGGCTCCCAGCGCGCTTCCCGCGTCGCCGGCGGCGGGCTGTATCCATAAATCATCAAAAATTTTTTCTTTGAGTAATTTCCCATTAGCTACGCAATTCAGGGCTACGCCGCCGCCCATGCACAGCCTAACCATGCCGGTTTCTTTGCGGATGTGACGAGCCATACGGAGCACAACTTCTTCGGCGACATCCTGAACAGAGCGCGCAAGATCCATTTCCCGTTGGGTCAGCCAGGTTTCCGGTTCACGGGGGAGGCCGCCGAATAATTTATGGAATTTTTCATTTGTCATCGTCAGCCCGGCTGCGTAATTGAAATAATCCATGTTCAGCCGGAACGAGCCGTCTTCCTTGAGATCCATCAGATGCTCGTAAATCAATTTGACATATTTGGGTTCGCCGTACGGCGCCAGTCCCATCACTTTATATTCGCCGGAATTGATTTTGAATCCGGTATAATACGTGAATGCGGAATAGAGAAGTCCCAGGGAATGCGGAAAATGCAGTTCTTTGTGAATCTGCACATGGTTACCTTTTCCGATGCCATAACTGGTTGTTGTCCATTCGCCGACGCCGTCGATGGTCAGAAAAGCTGATTCGGGAAACGGTGACTGAAAAAAGGCCGCCGCAGCGTGCGATTCATGATGCTCCGGATACAGAATTTTTCCTTTGAATTCTTTCAGTTCATCGTGAATCAGTTCGGACATCCACAGCTTGCTCTTGATCCATAGCGGCATCGCCTTGAGGAATGAGTTGATACCGACGGGAGCGTAAGTAAAGTAAGTCCTCAGCAGCCGTTCAAATTTGGTTATGGGTTTTTCATAAAAAGCGACATAATCCAGTTCTTTCTCCGTGATGCCGGCCTGTTTCAGGCAATATTGGACAGCCAGCTTCGGAAACCGGTCATCGTGCTTCTTTCGTGAAAAACGTTCCTCCTGAGCTGCGGCGATGATCTTTCCGTCACGGATGAGAGCAGCCGCCGAGTCATGATAAAACGCGGATATTCCGAGTATGGTCATAAATCAGTCCTTCGGTTATTTTATTTTCATTTTTTCATTTGTGCAAATTAACGTGTAAAGGGTCATTTCATTTAAGGAATTTCCTGAATACTTCACGGCTCGCTGAACAGCGGGCGGCTGAAATGATATTCAATGTTTAGAATGCCATGGAACAGGGATTTATCTTTCTTTGTGTGCCGGTAGTTTTTTACAGAGGCGTAACCGGTCTCAATGTAAAAATGGAAATCATGCAAATAATGGAAAAGCGCTCCCGCATGAATACCGGCCGTTTTTTCAACCCGTCCGGAAGGAAAAGGCAGTTTCACGAACGTCGGATCCTCAAAATCATGCGACAGCAATGTGCGTTCACCCTGCCGCTGGTAATAGGCTTCGGCGCTGAAAATCCATTTTGGTACAGGAAAATATTTCCATGATAAGCGGATCTGATCCATATCATTGACCGGCGCGCCGAGACCTTTTCCCTGATAGGTGTAACTTTGCCACGGTCGTTTTTGTTTAACGTTGTATGTGTAACTGCCGACCCGTTCGTAAATGACGGAAGTCTGTGAATTATTCAGCAACAGATCGTTACCCAAGATACGGTAAATCATTCCGAGCCTGTCGGGGGATGTTTTACGGTTTGGCGGAGGGCTGCCGGCGCCGTCAAGAATGAAATCATCGACGAGAATTTGTCCTGAGAAAAGGAAACGCCTGTAAGGAAACGAAAAATCAAAAGCGATATTTTCATTAGCTTCTTTTTTTTTGTTCAGTTGAACTTCGGCGAATATCGAAAATGGATTCAAGTAAGACAAATCAACAGTCTGATTTACGCCGCCGTAAATAACGGATTCCGAAAAACCGAACTGCATGCCGTTGTTAAGCCTTATATCGAGCCGGTGCGCGGATATATACCGTTTGGCTGTGTTGAAATCCTCCAGCATGGCGAACAGGGAACGGAACTGGATATTTTTAGTAAGAATGCCCAGCTGGAATTTATCATAAGTGTACGCCTCGGGAGAAATGATCAGGCTCTGTCCGGCCACCGGCGACCATTCTTCCGCGAACCGTCCGATCGCGCAGTAAAATGCATGATAATCAAACCGCCCGTATCCGTCCTCAACTCGCGCGCCGAGATAATCGGTTTTTCTGCCGATGTACGTTTTATCGCGGATCAGCGACCGGTCTAAACGTCCGCGCAGGGCGGATGTGAAGTGCGGGGTGGAAAAATGAAGTGCCGGATCGATGCGGGAATCATTGTATAAACGGTTATTCTCGGTAAATAACGTATTCGTCAGTTCGGTTCCGGCTTCGGCAAGGACGGAAGGGTCAGATTGATGTAAAAGTCTGATTTCTTTGCTGAATTCATCCCTGAGAAAATTTACCCAAAATAGTTCGCTCTTTGATAAAACCGCAAGGCTGTCAATGTGAATCAGCGCAGCAGCGACATCTCCGCGTTTGTAAGGGCGGACACTGTTGCTCAGTTCGGAAAGATACCCGCGTGTTTGAAGCAGGGTTATGTATTCGTATGCATGATGGCCCAGATGAAGATACGGGGTTGACAAGCCGAAGCCCTGACGCAGCCGGATGTCCTGCGCTATTAATTGACAATGCCAATTAAAGTGTATGGCTGTTAAATAAATCAGAATGACTGGAAAGAAAAAATTTTTCAAATTACCGCTCCGTCCCGGTGTGAGTTTGATCTTTAGGTGGCGGCTCTTCATGCAGATTTGCGCTATGCTTGAATGCGTGAACCAACTTGATGAAAAGGAATACAAAAAGAAGGACAAAAAACAATACGCCGATAATAAACGAACTGGATTGGCTGTAAGCTGAAAAAAGGAACGCCATGGTACCGAAGAACAGGCAAATCACATACAGAAAAATGACGGTTTTCGGATGGCTGTATCCGTATGACAGAAGTATATGATGGATATGTTCGCGGTCCGCAATGAAGATGTGTTTCTTTGCCTTGACGCGGCGGATGATGGCCAGCGCGATATCTGTCAGCGGGTAGCCCAGAGCGATCAGGGGCGTGATAATCGCAAAACTGACGGCCGTTTTCTGCGAACTGATCAGTCCCATCGAGGCGATAACAAGCCCGATAAACATGCTTCCCGTGTCGCCCATGAAAATTTTGGCCGGATAAAAATTATGACGAAGAAAACCGAGAATGGCGCCGGTCAAACCCATGCTCAGCAGGGCGACATAAGTTTTATCAAGATAGATCCCGATGAGAAAAATAGTCATTGCGACGATCATGCCGACGCCGGATGCCAGACCGTCTAATCCATCGACGAGATTGATGGCGTTGATAATTCCTACGACCCATAAAATCGTCAGCGGATAATTAAATAATCCCAGTTCGATGTTACTCCCGAAGGGATTGGCGATCGCTTCGATCTGGTATCCGAAAAGAATCAGGATGACCGCCGCGGCAATTTGAAACAGTAGTTTCCAAACTGCCCTGATGTTGTATATGTCATCAATGATCCCGATAATGACGATAAATGTGGAAGCAACAAAAAGTCCGAGTAACTGCAGCTCACGTTCAAAAAATAAACCAGGATACGCAGCGTAAGATACAAACAGGGAAAGGATAAAACCGAGATAAATCGTGATGCCACCCATGTTAGGTATGGCTCGTTTATGGATTTTCCGGGCGTCGGGTTTGTCTACAAATCCTTTCTTGATCAGCCGTTTACGCAAAGCCGGCGTCAGGAAAAAAGAGATGGACAATCCGGTCAGAAATATGATCAAA
>JBBIRG010000130.1:0-4205 GCA_037441945.1 Bacteroidota bacterium
CTTAAAACCTGAAAAATTTTCGGGGAGTGCCAGGTAAAAAAATATTATCTTGATTTTATGAAAACCGGAACATATATTAACCGCCTTTATATTTTATAGTTTATATGAATAAAATGAAACAAAATAATGAAAACAATAATAATGATTCAATTTTACAGGAGGTTAACCGGTAATGACGAAGAATAAAAATGTCAGGATAGCTGTTATCGTGATATGTGTATTGTTATCGCTGTATGCGCTCTGGCCGACATTTCAGTTTTATTCCCTGTCTGAAAACGAGAAACAGGAACTGAATAAATCCGCCGAAGGGACCAAGCAATTATCGGATCTGCAGGTCAAATCGATAAATCTGGGCCTTGACTTGAAAGGCGGAATACGTCTGGTCTATGAGGCCGATTTAATAACGTTATATGACAAACTGACGCGCAACAAAGACGCTCAGTATAACGCGATTTTCGATAAAGCGGTTGAAGAGCACAAGAAGATGCCGGATGAGCATTTCGCTGAGATACTCCGGAAATATTTTGATGCGGAAAATGTTCCCATGATCAATTACTGGGGTGAAAAATTCAAGGACAACGAAGGGGTCGTAAAATTCCTGAATGAGGAAGGGCTCAATGCGATCGACCGGGCCTCCCAGATTATCCGCAACCGTGTCGACCAGTTCGGCGTCAGCGAACCTTCGATTCAGAAATTAGGCGATAACCGGATCATCGTTGAATTGCCGGGTTTGGAAGATCCCAAGCAGGCGAAGAATCTCATTCAGCAGACGGCTCTTCTTGAGTTCAAATTAGTCCGCGATCCGCAGGAAGCCTCTACAGCGTTTGAGCGGATCGACAAATACCTGCTGCGCACCGATTCGACCGCCCGTGCTTTGGTTTCCGAAGTGAAAAAAGATACCGCTAAGAAATCTACTTCGGATACGGCAAAAGCGGAAGTGTCGGGGCTGAAGGCCGAACTGGCCAAATCATCGGCCGATACATCATCCGCCGATACCACAGGAGCCGCGACTCTTGCCGAACGGCCGTTTACCAAGCATCTTATCGGCCAGCAGATAGGACAGACGCACTATGATTTTTACATCGCCGACAAGGACATCGACTACATCCGCATGGTTTTGTACTACAAATTCGGCGACCAATACAAGCTGAAGCCAGGTATCCAGGAGGCGGTCGGAGAGAACAACGACATACACTTCAGTACGAAGCCTGTGCAGGAGGGATATTACGGCATTTATGTCGTCAAGAAACAGGCCGAACTCGCCGGCGCGGTCATCACCGAAGCAAAACAGGACATCTATCAAGGCATGGATCCCGGCATGGCTGGACGTCCTATAGTAACTCTCAAAATGACCGATGAGGGATCGAAGAAATGGGCGATCGTAACCGGCGCCAACGTCGGAAAGCGCATCGCGATCGTGCTGGACAACAAGATCCAATCCGCTCCGAATATCATCGAAAAAATATCCGGCGGTAACACTCAAATCACCGGCATGGATAATATGGAAGAAGCCAAGGCTCTGGCGATCGCCTTACGGGCCGGTTCCTTGCCGGCGCCGCTGTCGGTTATGGAAGAACGAACCATCGGTCCCTCCCTCGGACAGGATTCGATTGACAGCGGAAAATTCGCCGGGTACGTCGCGATTATCATTGTCGCGCTGGTCATGATGATTTACTACCGCCTGGCAGGCACACTGGCGAATGTGGCGCTGCTCTTTAACCTGCTTTTCCTGCTCGGCATACTCACCGGATTCGGGTTTACGCTGACGCTTCCGGGCATCGCCGGTATCGTACTCACGCTCGGTATGGCCGTCGACGCCAACGTTCTGGTTTATGAGCGTATCCGCGAGGAAATTCGCCTCGGCAAAACCGTCCGCGCTTCCATCGAAGCCGGGTTCTCCCGCGCCTTTATTACGATTATCGACGCGAACCTTACCACATTTGGAACCGGACTCGTATTGTTCCAGTTCGGAACGGGCCCGATCAAGGGTTTCGCCCTCACGCTGATGATCGGTATAATCACGACCATTTTCACGGCTGTATTCGCTACCCGGATATTTCTTGACCTGGTTTACGACCGTCACAGCTTGGAACAACAATTAAGCATCGGCATCGCTTACGACGCCGTGAAAAAATCATAAATAACGGTTAACCGTTGATGATATAGACAGGAGTTTAATTCAATGGAATTATTTAAAAACGCTAATTATTCTTTTATACCGCAACGTTCAAAGGCCTACATGGTTTCCGGTTTTCTTATACTCGCCAGCGTCGTACTGTTTGCTTTTGTAGGGTTGAATTTCGGCGTGGATTTCGTCGGCGGGACGTCCATCGAAGTCCGCTTTAACGAGCCCCTGGAACTTGAAAAAATCCGTTCCGTTGTTTCCAGCAAATTCAAAGCCGATCGGGTGCAGAATTTTGGAGCTCCCAATGAGATCCTGATTCACGTGCTGGAACAGTACGACGGTATCGATAAGGAGATCATTGCATTACTGAAAAAAGAAATACCTGAAAATCTCGTCGAACTGCGGTCGGTAAGCCAGGTCGGTCCCAAGATTGGAAGCGAATTGAAAACGTCGGCCATCTGGGCAACCATCTGGGGATTGATTTTTATCGTTGTTTATTTGGCCATCCGTTTCCAGTGGAAATGGGGTCTGGCCGCCGTGATCGCGCTTGCGCATGACGTCATCATTACGATCGGCGTGTTTGTCGCCCTTCAGCTGGAATTCTCTCTGGCTGCTGTTGCGGCTATTCTCACCATTATCGGGTACTCCGTAAACGATACCATCGTCGTTTTCGACCGTATCCGCGAAAATGTCCGCCTTCTGAAACGCGGCACAACATTCGAAGACGTCATCAACCAAAGCATCAATCAAACGCTCAGCCGGACGGTCATAACGTCCCTCCTGACGTTTTTGTCCGTTCTGGCTTTGCTGATTTTCGGAGGCGAGGTCCTGCGCGTATTTGCTTGGGCTTTAATCACAGGTATATTCATAGGCACGTATTCTTCGGTATTTGTCGCCAGCCCGATCCTCATCGAATGGAAAGCGGGTGAAGACATCAAAGCGAAAATGAAATAACCATTTAACCTTCAGGGCGAAACATGGAATTTCGGATTGAAGAAAGAGGCTCGGTGCAGGTCATCGGGCTCGACGGCAAAATTCTCGGAGGCGCCGACGCGTCCCAGCTGAACGACATAGTTCATAAGCTGATCCGCGAAAATAAAAAGCATTTTATTATTGATCTCCAGTCGGTGGACCTGATCAACAGTTCCGGGCTGGGCATTCTCATCAGCAACCTGACCAACGTCAAGAACAACGGAGGCGACTTGCGTTTGGCGCGGGTGTCGGACAAGGTACGGCAGATCCTCCAGGTCACCAAACTGATGACCGTATTTAAAATTTTTGAATCGGTTGAAGAAGCCGTGAGCAGTTTTTCGTAAACGGTTTTATTTGATTGCGTCATACCCAAAATCTTCAGACAGGTTTTGGGTTGTTTTTTTAAAAACGGATTTATTTATTGAAATGAGGCGATTATGCCGGTTCGTGTGATAGTGGGCGCGCAATGGGGCGATGAAGGCAAAGGAAAGATCGTGGATATGCTTTCGGCGGAAGCGGACGTTGTGGCGCGGTATCAGGGCGGGGCAAACGCGGGACATACCATTTGCCACGGCGATAAAAAATATGTTCTTCACCTGATTCCTTCAGGTATTCTGCATCCTCGCGTCATCTGCGTGATCGGGAACGGCGTGGTGTTTGATCCGTCCGCTTTTTTTGATGAGTTATCCCTTCTTGAAAAATCGGGTATTCAGACCGCCGGACGCCTTTTTATCAGTCCGCACACGCATGTGGTGATGCCGTATCATAAAACAATTGATAAGATCAAAGAGAATAACCTGGGCGATGAAAAGATCGGCACGACCCAGCGTGGAATCGGTCCTGCCTATCTCGATAAAATCGACCGAAAAGGCATCCGGATTATCGACCTGTCGGACGAAAAAGTGCTGTTAAGTAAGATCCGGCTGAATTTGGGAGATAAGCAAAACATTTTGAAACAATCGCCCGATTCCGTTGCGAACGCCGATCAGCTTCTTCATCTAGCGGCAGACTGGGGAAAAAAACTTGAACCGTTTGTAAAAGACACGATATCTTTTCTATACGGCGCAGTCCGGAGCGGAAAAAAGGTTTTACTGGAAGGCGCGCAGGG
>JBBIRG010000130.1:4238-4940 GCA_037441945.1 Bacteroidota bacterium
ATCCGTTTGTCACATCCTCCAACGCTTCCAGCGGCGGGGCGTGTACCGGTTTAGGAATCGGCCCCAATTGCGTCACCGATGTCATGGGAATTGTAAAAGCTTACACGACAAGGGTCGGTAACGGTCCATTCCCCACGGAACTGGATGCCGTTATGGGGCAGAAGATACGCGAAATCGGGTCGGAATTCGGCGCGACCACCGGACGGCCGCGGCGTTGCGGCTGGCTTGATCTCGTTCAGCTGAAAAACGCCGTCATGATCAACGGATTGACCGAACTGGCTATTACAAAACTGGACGTGCTGGATTCGATGGATGAAATAAAAGTTTGCACATCGTACAACATCGACGGCGTAACTTCAGACGAATGTATCACCGACGCCAACCGGCTGATGCGCGTAACGCCCGTATATCGGAGTTTTGAAGGATGGCAAACCGGTACGATAAAATGTAAAACGGCTGATGAACTGCCCGCAAAGACCCGCTATTATCTTGATTTTATCGAACGGTACCTTGACGGGCCCAAAATCATGATGGTTTCGGTCGGGCCGGAACGCGAACAAACGATCATGATTTCATAAACGACGGGCGCAAGAAAATGAACGAAGTGAATTTTGAACCGGTGATGGGTATCGAAGTGCATTGCCAGCTGCTGACGCAGACCAAGGCATTCTGTTCCTGCGGCACGAAGTATGGCGCAATGCC